>NZ_JBPCXO010000193.1:0-37319 GCF_051008435.1 Endozoicomonas sp.
CATGGCAAGCTGGACATCAGAGCAAGGCGGAACGACGAGTAATAGCTAGCTATTGCGAGGAGTTCCAACGCAGGGCTGTTGTTCAGATTGCCAGCACAATAGCGTAGTTAGAATGTGCGATTGGTATTACTATCAATCTGCAGGAAAAATAACGCCCAGGGTTTTACGGGCTTCAGTGATGATACGGCTGACTTCCCGGGTTTTTGCCAGTCTGGGATGATTAAATTCTCTATTCTCAATCAATTTTGCAAAAGCGGCAGCTTCGTACTCCATAGTATTTTCTGCCTGCTCTTGGGTGAGCTCTTTCACAGGGTGGCCACGTTCCATCAGGGTGACTCCCTTGCATTCAGAAATAAAATCGATCAGCAACGTGCCCTGTTCACCCTGAATTTCACTGGGAATATGGCCATCGCTGACTTTGGAATGGGCGATGAGCACTTCGAAGTCGGGATAATGAAGCGTGAGAGAACCTTCTGCATCAACGCCTGACGCTAGCAAGCAGCCATTAGCAGTATAGCTTTGTGGCGCTCCAAACAGTTCCACGGCTGCGCTCAAAGGATAAATGCCGATATCCATCAGGGAGCCATTGGAAAAGGCCGGATTGAACGTGTTGGGATTCTCTCCGTCCAGATAACGCTGGTAGCGTGATGAGTACTGGCAGTATGAGAAGTAAGCTTTGCGCAATGTGCCCAGCTTTGGCAGGGAGATTTTGCACACTTCCATATTAGGCAGGTAGCGGGTCTTCATCGCTTCAAACAACACGACATTGTTTTGTTTAGCGAGCTGGATCAGCTGGTCGACTTCTTCAACGTTTGAGGCGATAGGCTTTTCAATGATGACATGTTTGCCATGTTTCAGAAATAGCTCGGCCTGGGGTGCATGAAAGGCATTGGGGCTGGCGATATAAACAGCATCAAAATCCTTGCTCTGGGCCATGGTTTCCAGGTCGTCATAGCATGGGCTGACACCATACTCAGCAGCGAAAGATTGCGCGGTTTCCAGTTGGCGGGAATAAACAGCCTGCAGCAGGAGTTTGCCTGTCTCATGAGCTGCCCTGCAGAAGGCATGACTGATCCAGTTGGTTCCTATGACGGCAAAACGAATCATTACTTCTTTCTCCGTTGCGTGGAAGCGGCAGAGGAGGGAGAGGGTTTACTGCGCTTTTATGGCTTCCAGCAGTGAGTGTACTGGAATGACCATGGCGGATAAATTGTCTTTTGAGCCAGTGTAATAGCTTGCCTGAATAATATCTTCTGCCAGATCTTTTGAGGTGCTGGAGCCTGCTTTTATGAGCTCAAAAGCCCGCTCTGCCACCTGTTCACTGCTGGCGATATCGAAGACACCGTCACAACATTGGATAAGGGTGCCACCTTGAAGCTCAGAAAGAGCAAAACAGGTGATCTTAGGCCGGGCAGACGCGGCCCCTCCCATATTGATATCACCAATAGACCTTGCTGTTCCCAAGCTGGTCAGCCTGTTTGGAGAATGCAGACGCCCACTGGTTGGATCAAAATGGCCTCCTCTCTTTTCACCGGACACGCCGTATTCACTTTTTTCATCCGTACGGTATTCGTTGTTTTCTTTATAGGATTTAGCATCTTCAGAGAGCTGGAGGCATGAGCCATCTTTCTGCAGCAGGATGGCCCGGGTATCCCCTGTATTAGCCACCCAGAGATGATCACCAATGGTCAGGCATATATTGGCTGTGGTACCGGTATTGAAAGTTTCTTTCCGGTAGTAAAAAGGGTCACGGGAGAGATCGACCAGAGCCAGTTTCAGGGCATTCCAGATACCGACTTCTGTGAGTTCACCGGCCGGGTTGAATTCCGTCAGACGCTTTTTCAGGTATCTGGTTATATTTTTGGCTGCGTAATCGGATGCCAGGCGACCATCGCTGGTGCTGGAGTGGCCATCCAAAACACCCGTGATTGCGACTGGTATGCTCTTGTCACCACATTGAAATGAGAAGGTGTCAGCCAAATGAGCATCTTCCATACGTGGGCGTCTGCTGATACAGCTCGCAATGCCCAGGTTTTTGAACTTTGACGGTGCTGCTGTGTGAATGACTGGTTCTGGAGGTAGATTGAGTGGATTCAGGCTTTCAGGAAAGGTTAAGAACTTTTTTTTATGTTTGAATTTCTTTCTCTTGATTCCCTGATGCCAGACAGCTTTTTCTCTGGTTTTTTTGAGCTTTAAACGTACTTTCTCCGGATCGGGCTCAACCCGGTAATCAAGGTGGTTAAGCTGTTCTGGTGTGCGGTTATGGTTGTATGGGGTCAGTCTGGATTTCATATCATCGTTAAAGTGAGCCTGAATCCTGGCTTCAAACCGGTCTTTACCTTTTTCACTGAAGCCTACCCATCGAATGGGGTTCTCACCAGGGAGAATGGGAACCCATTGGCTCGCCTTTGTCTGAGCGGTTTCCAGAAGTTGCCTGTGTGCCAGGACTGCTTGCTGATTGCCTGAGTCAGCACAAACCTCCAGATGCATCAGTAAAATCTCTACGTCAAAACCTCTGGCGGTGTTCGGTCCGAAAATATCTGCCATGATAATGACAGCTTCATCATACTCCTGAGGACCTTCTTCCCTATTCATGTCTTGGATCAGTTGCTTCAGCTCCTGAAAGGCAATTTTTTTATTTCCTTCTTGCAGTAGGGATCTGACGCTGTCCAGTATCAGGATTGCATGAGTAGAGTGCTTTACTTCTTCAACTGCAGGCTGACAGGTTAGCAGGGTTCTGACGATCTCAATGGCACTGTCCAGTGAGGGCGTTGGCGAGATAGCTATGACCGAAACCTTCCTGTTTCCCAGAGCGATTGCCGACTGTAGTTGCTGCAGTTTATCGGACAGGCGTTGTTGGCACTCACTGAAGCTGTTGCCTGGTTTATCATTATCGGTGGATTGCTGGTGGGTCAGTAATGAAACCATTCTTCCAGTGGAAGTGATGCCAATAGCTTCAGTGCTTTCCTGACAGTGAAGTTGTAATCCCTGCAACTGTTCAAAAAGCTGGGTCAGGTTGGTTTGCAGCTCTGGATTACCACCGTAAGCCATTAAAAGGTGCTCCGTATCGATGGGCCCATTCGTAACAGGTTTCATCGACCCGAAGAGAGTGAATTCAAGAGTGCCGGGCTAACCCGGCACTTGAGAGTATCAGGACTCAGGAACGCCTGAAGGTGGTACAGAATCAGGGCTGGAAGCCCAGTCCTTGTTGGGTTCGTTGTACATGACAAACTTCAGTTCGCCACCGTTCATGACTTCCTCGTGGGTGAGCCAGGAGCGATCCAGCACTTCACCATTGAGTGTTGCGGATTGAATGTAAATGTTTTCATCGGAGACATTCTCGGCCAAAACGGTGAAAGACTTGTCTTCTGGCAGGTTGAGAGTGATTTCAGGGAAAACCGGTGTGCCGATAGCATAGACACCGTTGGCCGGGTTAACTGGATAGAAACCAAGGGCGCCAAATACATACCAGGCAGACATCTGGCCATAGTCGTCATTTCCACAGATACCTTCCGGAGTATCGTCGTAGCAGACTTCATTGATCTCCTTGAGCCATTTCTGGGTTTTCCAGGGCGTGCCCACAAAGTTGTACAGGTAAGGAACGTGCTGATCGGGCTCGTTGCCCTGAACATATTGACCTACCATACCCGTGCTGAAGATAGGCAGCTCTTCCCCTTCTTCCAGATCCGGTTCGGTATTGAACATCTGGTCGAGACGGCGCTCGAAAGCTTTGTTTCCGCCAATGGCTTCAATCAGTCCTTCTACATTCTGGGGAACAGAGGCGAAGTAGTGCCAGCCATTACTTTCAGAAAAACCACGGTCGTAATCTTCAGGATCAAAGTCAGTGATGAAGTGACCGTCCGCCAGTTTGGGCACCATCCATTTCTGAGTGGGATCAAACTGGTTTCGCCAGTATTCAGAGCGCTCCATAAATGCCGCGTAATCATCTTCCTTGCCCAGTAATTTGGCTATTTGAGCGACACTCCAGTCGTCGTAAGCGTATTCCAGTGTTTTGGACGCAGCCCAGAGATCACTGCCTTCTGCATCACTAAAGTGGACATAGCCATCGGTCAGATATTGATCCATACCAGGAATTTCCAGGTTTTCAGCGGTGGCTTTCATAGCCTCATACGCCCGCTCACGATCAAAATTGCCAATATCTTTTAAAATGGCATCCGCTATGACAGGCAGAGCATGATAACCCTGCATCATGTCGGTTTCGTTGCCTTTAAGGCTCCAAACGGGCAGTTCTCCCGTTTCATCGTAATGAGCCAGCATAGACTCCACCATATCGTCTACGCGCTCTGGCTCCAGGATTGTGTAGAGAGGGTGTGCTGCACGATAGGTATCCCAGAGCGAGAAGGTATCGTAGCGATCAAAACCCTCTGCTTTCTGAATTTGATGGTCGGCGCCTTTATATTGGCCATCAACATCTGAGTGAAGAGTCGGGCCCAGGAGTGAATGATAAATGGCCGTGTAGAAAATGCGTTTTTCATCGTTGAAACTGTCATCTTTTGTAGGAATCTCAACTTTTTCCAACTCTTTTTCCAACTCTTTTTCCAACTCTTTTTCCAACTCTTTTTCCAACTCTTTTTCCCAGAGAGCTGTCGCACGTTCACGGGCACCGTCAAAATCGAGGTCGGCTGCTTCGGCTTCCAGGTTTTTATAAGCACCTTCAATGCTGACAGACGACATAGCGACTTTCATTTCAACATCGGTTGTTTCTGCTGTGGTATCAAACTCCAGATAGGCTCGGGTATAGTCTTTTTTAACCTGATCTCCCGGGATCTCTACACCATCTTCACCGTATGAGTAGGCAAAAAGACGGTGGGCCTTGAAGGGTTTGGAGAACTTGATAACGAAGTGTTCGTGCTGGTCCGCATCCCACCCTTCAGACATTCGGTAACCTTCCAGGGTCTGGTTATCCACAACTCTGATCATGGTCTCAGTCGGCAGATCCCAGTTCATGGTGTGACCTGGATCAATCACGATTTCTGAACGGTCATCGGCCGGGAATTGATAGCGATGGAAGCCAACTCGTTCTGTGCTGGTTAGCTCGGCATTAATATCGTAACCCTTGAGCATGACCTGATAGTAACCCGCCGTAGCCATTTCGTTCTCATGGTCAAACTCAGAAGCTTCCTTATTTCCTCTAAGAAGGTCGGAACGACTGTTGAGAGGCATTACCCGTAAATCGTACATATCACCCGCACCTGTGCCGGACAGGTGAGTGTGGGAGAAGCCAATCATTTGCTGCAGGTCATCGTAATAGAAATAGCCGCCAATGTAGTCCCAGCCACTGACACCATTATCAGGACTGAGCTGGATCATACCGTGCGGCACGGTGGCTCCGGGATAAGTGTTGCCCAGGCCACCAGTGCCTATGGTGGTATCGACATATTGAGTCAGAGAGGTATTCGGGGTTCCATCGACTACGGTGCTTTCGTCATCATTGGAGTCACAACCCGCCAAGGTTCCAAGCACTGCAGCAACCGCCACGGCCAGCAAAGACTTTCTTAACATTGTGGTGTGTACCTTTTCTTATTGAGGGAGCGCCATGGCGTTATGGCGCTGATCGTATTACTGGTTATCAGGTTTGGTGTTGGTCATGACAAACCGGAGCTCGCCGCCAGCAACAATATCGCTGTGCTTCTTAAAGGTGTTGTTGTCACCCAGAGCTTCACCGTTGATGGTGACTTCTTTGATATAGCGATTAGCCGGGCTGTTATTAACGGCAGTGATCGTAAATTCACCGTCAGGCAGTTCAATGACAGCCTCATCAAACAAAGGACGACCAATGGAATATTCAGGAAGGCCCGGTGTTACCTGATAGAAGCCCATGGCACTCATGACATACCAGGCAGACATCTGACCTACGTCTTCGTTACCAACCAGACCCTCAGGGGTGGGCTTATAAAAATCACGCATGATCTGGTCGAGATATTCCTGGGTCATCCAGGGTTCATCGGTACGGTTCCAGAGATAGGCAATGTGGTGAGAAGGCTCGTTACCGTGCAGGTACTGGCCGATAAAGCCGGTCATGTCGGGCAGGTCACCACCATCTTCCCCCTCATCAGCAGTAAACAGTTCATCAAGCTCTTTACTCAGTTTCTCAGGCCCGCCTATCAGTTCAATCAGACCTTCAATGTCGTGCATGGCGCTCCATTTCCACTGCCAGGCATTTCCTTCGGTGTACCAGTAATGGTCAACAGTGTATGGATCGAATTCTGGCAAAAACTCCCCTTCAAACTGTTCTCTGGGCTGGAAGAATCCATCTTTCCAATGATTTTTATAAGACTTTGAACGTTCAATGTAACGATTGGCTGCTTCTGTTCGGCCAGCGGCCTCTGCAATCTCGGCTGCAGCACCATCACCAATGGCAAACTCCAGGGTGTAGGACACTGAGTTCCAGTTGGGAGTGCCTACAAAACATAATCTTCGTAGTACTCCATCTGTCCGGGCATCACAGAGCCAAGAATGTCGCCCCAGGCAGGGAAGTCTTCAGGATGGTAATGGGTACTGGTCAGAGCGGCTTCCAGAGCAGTGTTTGGATCAACCTCCAGACCTTTATTGATGGCGTCAGCAATGATGATGACGGCTGGGTAGCCGATCATAGTGCCGGTATAACTGGAGTGAGCTTCCCATTTGGGCAGCAATCCACCGTGTTGCTGTTTACGAATCAGGTCGTTGGCGTATTGCTCTGCTCGTTCAGGATAGATAATCGTCTGCAGGGGATGAACGGCCCGAAAGGTGTCCCACATAGAATAAATGGAATAGTTGGGCAGCTCCTCTTCAGCCGTTTCGATACGCTGCTCTTCACCGCCATACATGGCCCGGTATTGCCCGTCGACGTCCTGATAGATCATGGGAGCCATCTGGGAGTGGTACATGGCTGTGTAGAAATTCTTTTTCTCTACTTCGCTACCACCCTGAATATCAATAGCAGAAAGCTCCTCTCGCCACTCATTCTCTGTCTGGACTTTAACTGTTTCAAAATCCCAGTCAGGAACTTCGGTTTCCAGATTTTTCTGTGCGCCTTCTATGCTGACAGGTGAAATCGCCAGCTTAACTTCAAGAGGTTCTGTGCCGGGTTCAAACTCCAGATACGACTGAATGTACTGGCCTTCTACATTACCTTCTGGAGTCTGAAATTCAGCTGCATCGGAGAGAATTTTGGACTGAGCAATGGGAGCCGAGAACTTGGCGTAGAAGTAGATATCCTGATTCTTAACCCAGTCGCCACTGAGGCGGCGGCCACGGATGGTGTAATCATCAATGATTTCAATTTCATTAATGATGCTGCCGTTACGCTCTGGATCAAGGGTATGTCCCAGGTCCAGTTTGATATTTCGCGGACGGCCTTCCGGAAAAGTGTATCTGTGCACACCAACCCGTTTACTGGCCGTCAGTTCTGCCTTGATGTTCGATTCATTAAACGATACCTGATAGTAACCAGCGCTGGCGGACTCATTGCTCTTGTCAAAGGTCGCCTGTTCAGACTGGTCGGCATCGCTGTACGGGAGAATCAGGATATCTCCCAGATCGGTAACACCGGTGCCACTCAGATGAGTGTGGCTGAAGCCATAAACCGGAATATTCTTTTTTCTTTTGCCGTTGTCATGGTATCCGCTGGCAGAATCCCAGCCAGTCAGGGTGGTATCAGGACTAAGCTGAACCATTCCCTGGGGTGCAACAGCTCCGGGGAAAGTATGACCAGAACCACCGGTTCCTATAAATGGATCAACATATTCAAGGACATCTGTCGTTGATGTTGAAACCGTATTTTCATCTTCGTTGGAATCACATCCAGCCAGTGTTCCAAGCGTGGCGGCAATAGTAAGAGCCAGCAGACTTTTCTTAAGCATAATCACTCCAGCGAGCACCTGACAGAGCTCTCGCGGCTTTTTCAGGCATGCAAAGTCTCATAGCCTTCCCATTAGGAAGGCCTGAGCATTTCTATAAGAGGGTAAAATTGGGGGAGCAGACTCCCCTTAGAATCAGTTCAGTGCTTTGGGTTCTGGTCCCATGACAAAACTCAGCTCGCCACCATCCCTGAACTC
Organism: Endozoicomonas sp.; assembly: GCF_051008435.1. Lineage (GTDB taxonomy): Bacteria > Pseudomonadota > Gammaproteobacteria > Pseudomonadales > Endozoicomonadaceae > Endozoicomonas_A. The sequence goes on from NZ_JBPCXO010000193.1 coordinate 8,061, forward strand.
TGAATATTCGAAGAACAAGCCTTCTTCCAATTCATGGCCATTAATGGTTACGCTCTGAACATAGATATTGTCCGGTCCATTGTTTTCCGCAGTGATAGAGAATGTGCCGCTATGGCCCACTGGAATGGTGACTTTGTCGAACAGAGGACGGCCAATGGTGTAGGTCGCATCCCCAGGAGTGATTTGATAGAAGCCCAGGGCACTCATGACATACCAGGCCGACATGGCGCCGACATCTTCATTGCCTACGATGCCTTCTGGGGTGGGAAGGTAGAATTCATCCAGAATCTCGTCGACGATTTCCTGAGTTTTCCACGGCGTATCGGTGTAGTTATAGAGGTAAGGTACGTGCTGATCGGGCTCATTGCCCTGTACATACTGGCCAATCAAACCTGTCATGTCGCTGGTACCTTCATCTTCCCGGGCATTGAACAGGGCATCCAGGTTCTGTTTAAACGCTTCTTCGCCGCCCATAACTTCTTTCAGACCAGGAATATCCTGAGGTACAAACCAGGTCCACTGCCAGGAGTTGCCCTCTGTGTAGTCACCGGTTTCATGCTCGGCATTGTAAGGATCAAAAGGTTCTCTCCAGCTTCCATCCAGCATTTTGGGGCGCATAAAGCCCGTTGCACTGTGCTCTGCATAGGCCTCAGGGTTGTGGTCAAAATACTCCCGGTAGCCCTGGGCTCTCTTCTCATACTCAACTTTTTTGGCCTGATCTCCTGCCATTTCTGCGATCAGGGAAATAGTCCAGTCGTAATAGGCGTTTTCCAGACCGTATGAGACTGAATCATGGGTCTTGTCGGCAGGAGCGTAACCCAGCATCTCAATGTATTTTATGTGTGGGGTCATAACTGTTTTTAGAAGTTCTTGATCCCACTCAGTAAAATCTTCTGGATGCCAGGTTGAACTGGCAACAGCTGCTTCCAACGCGTCAGCAGGATCAACGTCATCAGCAAGACCCTTGACCATTGCATCAGTAATGATGGCTACTGACGGGTAACCCACCATGGTGCCTGTGTAGTTGGAGTGAAGCTCCCATTTCGGCAGTAAACCACCTTCCTTGTATTTTTGAATCAGGTTTACTGCATATTCACCGGCTTTTTCAGGCTCAGTAATGGTTTTCAGCGGATGGAGGGCTCGGAAAGTGTCCCACATCGAGTAGACGGTGTAATTCTGATAGTTTTCTGCTACTGAAGAAGCGTCGTATACAGCCTTATCCATCCCCAGATACTGACCATCTGCATCCTGATGCACCATAGGAGCAATTTTGGTGTGATAGAGAGCGGTATAGAAATTGGTCAGCTCAGCATCAGTGCCACCTTCAACCTCAAAGTCATCCAGATTATTCAGCCAGGTATTTTCAGCTTTTGTGACGGCTTCGTCGAAAGTCAGTTCATTGGCTTCAGCCATCAGGTTACGTTCAGCTCCGTCAGTACTGACAGGTGACAGGCCTACTTTGACTTCAAGAGGTGAACTGTCCTGATCAAACTCAATGTAAGCTACAACATCATTACCTTCGGTTTTATAGCTGCTGCCAGACTGAGGTTCTCCCTGACTGGTGATGATGTATTCAGCAATGGGCTTGTTGAATTTTGCTGTGAAATAGACCCGTTGGTCAGCTGCCCAACCACCGCTGTAGCGCTTGCCAATCACGGTATAGTCATCCACGATTTCGAGTTCGTTGATCAAGCTTACACCACCCCAGTCTTCGTTCAGGGTATGGCCCAGATCAATCTTCAGCTTTTGGGTTTCACCTTCCGGGAAAGTATAGCGATGCAAGCCCACTCGTTGTGTAGCGGTCAGTTCTGCAACAATACCGGTGTCGTCCAATTCTACCTGATAGAACCCGGGTTTGGCGCCTTCCTGAGATTTACGAAACTTACTGGATTCACTTTTATCACCAGTGAAGGGCAGAAAGAGAATATCACCCAGGTCACCAATACCCGTGCCGCTCAGGTGGGTATGACTGAAGCCGTAAATCGTATCGTTGTCATTGTGATAACCGCTGGATGAATGCCAGCCAGTCAGCTGGTTATCAGGGCTCAGTTGCACAAAACCTTCTGGCAGGACTGCACCAGGAAAAGTGTGTCCGTTAAAGCCTGTGCCAATGAAGGGATCAACGTATTTCAGAATGCCAGGTCCTTCAACATGAATGGGGTTATCCCCGCCACCTGAAATCACTTCTTCGTCTTCATCATTGGAGTCACAACCTGACAATGCTGCCAGTGTGATTGCGATTGCTGCTGAGAGAACACTTTTCTTTAACAACATGCTCTGTACCTTGCCAGTAAGGTTTTTGAAGCAGCCGGGCCCCGTCAGACACAGTGTGACAATGCCTTAAATTGCATGGCTGATTCTTTACCTGTTTAAGTAAGCGAACTGTCAGAGTGGGTAGCTCCATTGAGTCAGGGTGAGGACCTGACTCAATACAGCTCGCTTAAATGGAGTTTGTCGATCAGGTCAGTAGGGCCTGAGGGGACGACAATCTGATGTCTTTTTTATTATCTGAATCATCCGGAATAACGGATTGATGCAAGATTCAGAATTTACTTTTTCAGTTTCTTCTCAATCTGTTCAACAATTTGAGTGGCTTTTTTAACTGCATCGGCCACACCCACACGAATAATGGGCTTACCCGTGAATCGGCCTTCTTCCTTGATTGCGATGTCTTTGGTCAGCAAAACAAAGTCGGCATCGCGAATTTCTTCCAGTTCAATACGGTTTTCAATCCCGTAAGAGCCCTGGGTTTCTACTTTGACGTCCCAACCTTTTTCCTTGGCCGCGTTTTCCAGTGCTTCTGCGGCCATGTATGTGTGGGCAACACCGGAAGGGCAAGAAGTAACAGCCAGAATTTTCATAATTAGACTCCGTTTAAATCTTTATAACTGAGAAGTTTAATGTCAGATGTTTGGAGCTCCGTTATCCAGGCGCTCCTGATTGTTCAGTCAAACTCAAGAACCAGCTCGTCAGAGTTATCCAGTTCTTCTTCTTTTTCTTCAGTGCGTTGATCAATGGGCTTTTTGAGAATGTTGATGATCAGAGCGGTAGTGGCAGCACCGGCAACAGTGGCGATGATGTAGCCGATACGGCCGTCAACCACGGGCAGAACAATCCAGCCACCCCAGGGAGCATGGTTCAATACACCCATTTGGAAAGCGATCACGTTACCGACGATACCGCCTGCGACAATGGAAGGAATAACGCGCAAAGGATCATTGGCAGCAAAAGGAATCGCACCTTCGGTAATACCAATCAAGCCCATCAAGCCTGCAGCACGGCCTGCTTCACGCTCTTCGTCGGTATAACGGCTCTTGGAAAGCAGGGTAGCCAGGAACATGCCCAGAGGAGGGACACAGATAGCAACACCGACACCGCCCATCAATTCTGGATGATCGAAAACCTGGGTCTGGGCAAACAGAGTGGCTACCTTGTTGACGGGGCCACCCATGTCAAAAGCAGTCATACCGCCCAGCACAGTGCCTAGTGCGACTTTTGATGCATCGCCCATGCCTGACAGCCAACCGTTCAAAGCTTCCATTAGCGCAGCAATCGGTTGTCCAATACCCCAGATAACAATGGCAGAAACAATAAAGGTGCCGCCTATTGGCAGAATGAAGTAGGTGGAAACGGCTTTGAATTTATTAGACAGTGGAATTCTTTTTAGCTGGTTGACGATGTAGCCAGCCAGGAAACCAACAATAATCGCCCCGAGGAATCCGGTGCCATTAGCATTAGCCAGATAGGCACCGATCATACCGGGAGCCAGGGCGGGTCGATCAGCAATGGAATAGGCGATATAACCACCCAGAACCGGAACGAAAAGAGTAAAACCTGCAATCCCCATATCCCAGATACCCGTCAGGAAAACACCTTCTGGTTGGGCGCCTTTACCATTCAGCATGACCGATAAAGCCAGCAAAACACCACCGGCGACGATAAAGGGCAACATGTGACTGGTACCTGTCAGCAGATGCCGTTTCAGGGTTGCAAGATCATTCTTCATAACTTGTTCTACTCATCATCCGGTGCGGTATAAGGGGTCACAAACCTGAACAGTTTGTTGATTTCGAGGATGACTATAAGAGAAGGGGGGTAGAGCGAAAATCTGACAAATGAAGCGTATGACGGACTTTTGTAGCAATGTGATTCTTTGTTGATGTATATCAAGAAATGGTAAGCGGGTTGAAAAACTCTCAGGTCTGCTTCCAATAAATTAGGCGAAATCCTCAAAAATGTATCATACGAAACATCCGTTGACGTATATCAACACTTTCATTAATCAGATTGCTAATGATCACGCGACTTAAAACATAAAATGAAATCACCATGCTCGAATCAGCCACGATTGCCCGGCAGATCGACGGCTTTCTTTCTAATGGAAGACTCCGGCGTATCTGGTTTGCCTCGCATACCGATGAATATCCTCGAAATGCTTTTCTGGTGAAATTTGCCAGAATGGTGGTGGTACTGGAAGGAACCTACCTAACCGCGATTGGTCACAGGGGGCAATATCACGAAGTTGAGGCCCGGCAGGGGGATGTGATTTATATACCGTCCCAGACCTGGGATTTGCCAGACTGGAATACTCGGGGCAAAGTACTGACCCTATTATTCGGTCACTATCAGATCGGTATGAGTCTTACCATCAGTGATCATCAGGCTAAAGCTTCTTCTGTCGTCAAATACAGTGCTCCTGATCCTATGCAGCAAGAAGGCCTTTATCTTGAAAAAGCATTGTGCGAATCAGCCCTTGCCGCGAGAGATAATGGTACAGCAGCCTGTATCGCAGAAGGGTTGTTAAGGTATTGTCGGGGCAAGATAGAAGATCATCGTTATTCACATACCGGTCGATCAAACGACAAGTGGCGTGCAATAAGTATGTATCTGCAGAAAAACTTCAGCGCAAAGATTACTCGTGAATCAGTGGCTCTGGAGTATGGTATTTCCCCCAATCATCTTTCACGACTGTTCAGGGAAGAAGGTGGAATGGGGTTTAATGAATATCTGACACTGGTCAGGATTGATCGGACCAAGATGTTGCTCAGCCAATATCAGATGAATATGTCCGAAATTGCTGCCAGAACCGGCTTCAAGGACAGCAGTTATATGGGTAGAGTTTTCCGTAAGCATACCGGTATGACTCTGGGTGAATATCGAGCCAAGTACGCTGCCTGAATAAATATTTTCTCAAGGATGAGACTCTTTTCTTCCAGATTAACTTTATGACAGAGTTTCTTTCTTCCTGTTTTATATCCCCTTCTCTTTATTCACATCGTCAGGTTTCTGACGGTTTTTCTCTGGAATCCTGTTCTTGTCTATAGTGCTTATATCAGGCGTATATTGCACAGGGAGAAAGGAATGCTTGGACAGCTGGAATCACTCAGCAGGCAGCTTCAAGGTTTGAGCTGCCATGAAAGAGAGGAGCTCGGAGCATCAGTAGGACAGCAAGGTATTGCTCTCAAAGCTGGCAATACAAAAACCTGGACGGGGATGCTAGTTTCTTTTGCTGTTAATCAGGGCGTTTCAGCAGAGGAGAGAGCCGCTCTCATAGAAAAGCTGGAGAGCCTGTGTGATTTCGCTGATAAGTTTTCGCCCAAAAGCAATCTCAAAGCGCGTTTGATTTCGCCTATTAAAGACACTGACCAATCCATAACAAAGCACAAACTGGCTGAAATCACCCAAGCTCTGGAAAGTTGTGAAAGAGCCTCCTATGAGCATCTTACCGACTGGTTCTACCAAAGCTTGCCAGTAGTGCTGGCTGGAGAACTGGCTGGAGAAAAGGGAGGGGCTGATGCTCCTGATCCGCGATTGGTGACCAAACTGGTCAATGAAATGCGTGATCAGCTTAAGCTATATAGTTCGGCTCATTTGCTTTCGATTCTCCCCAGAGCATTGGATCGTGCCCGGTCACATCGTCAATGCCATGCGTCTTTTGTCGAAGCGGCCAAACAGATAGCGGCAGAACAGAACGTTGATTTTTTTGCGCCTGTAATGACACCAGAACAGAGAGTTCTGTTCGTCAATTATCGAAGTCTTTTTGGTCAGGATGAAATCAGTGATATGGATCTGCATTTTGCAGTCGTTCATAACATTCTTGATGGTAATGTTTTTAAGAGCTCTGGCATTAAGCCAAAATTAATGAGAGTCGGTGTGAATCTTCCCAGAGTTTTGGGTGTTATTCAGCAGCGAAGACTTCAGCCAGAAAGAGAAGAACTACCAGAGCCTGTCCTGTCTCCTCGCCAGCTGGCGGCTAAAAAAGATCGCCAGCAACAACAACTGAAACCTGTACAGAAGAAAACACCTCAAGAGCAGAAACCGGTCCTGACGAATGCTGATTATTTCAGGCGGGAAGCCAGGGACGTTCTGGGTCAAGGATCTGATGAAACAACTGAGAAACTACTGACAAGAAAATTTATCGATCTTGTTGAGTTCAGAAAAGAAGATGCTGAAAAAAGAAGGGCGTTGATAGAAGACGCTACTTTGGAAATGGCGATTAAGGATACACAGGTTCATCAATTGGAAGAATTGTCTGTTGAGCCTCCGGTTCAGTCAGTGGTGGATGATCTGCCACCACCTATAAGCTTGACCATGTCGCTAAGGTTGGCTCCCAGAGTCCCCGAGCGTCTTGATGTCCGCTATCACCCTGCATTTGCAGAGTTCAGGAAGCGAATAGGGGATCAGGAGTTCAGTGATGATGAACTGTCCAGGGCGCTGGAAAAAGGGATGATTGATCCTGTTATTTTTCATCAGACCGATTATACCTCCGCCCAGTTAAAAGCTCTGGTGGAACTGGATAATCTGAAAATAAAGCTGGCGCAGGAAGCTTTAGGTATTGGCTCAGAATCTATGCAGGTTCGGGTATTGTCTGGCGATGAGCGTGCCGTTAAAGACATCCTGATGGGGTCTAACTTTACTATTGAAGAATCTGAGCAGCTGGCTATTCAGTTGGTGAGTGGGCGATGGATAAACCTGGCCCAGTTGGAGGCAGAGAAGGAAGTACAGAAACGTAGAGATCTGGTATCGGATGCCCTGGGCAACCTTAAACTACAGGAAACCGACGTCGGTCAAATGGTTCAACATGAACCAGAGGGCAGGCCAAAGACATTACCTGTCATGAGTCTCAGGGTAATACCTGCTTTACCTGATCCAATGGAACAGATTAATCAGCTGAAAGACACCTTATACCGTATAGATGGTTCCAGGGAACAGGTGGATGTTCTGGCAGATGAAGGCCTGCTGAACTTCGAAGTATTGAAGATCTACGCTAACGATGCAGATACTGATGTGATTTTTAAAAATTACCTTGAGCAGCGAAAAGCCGATTACAGAAGGGATATGGGTCCCCTGCCAGGGGAACAGAAGGATCTCTGGCAGTCAAAAGTTGAACAGTTCAAACTTTATCTGCACTACAAAGAGCTTCGCTATGAGACTTTAAATGCACTCACCCGTCAGCTTTGTGAGCTCTGCTCCGAGCCCTCTATTTCCTCAGCGCAAAAAGCAGAACTGATGCAGGTCTACTTTGAGCGTTATATGTCAAGAGCCTCTGAGAACACAAGAAAGCCCCAGGCAATACAGCTCATACTGCAGAATGTTGAAAAATTCAGACCCAGGATGGATCAATCTCTATTCGTAAAGCTGGAGCAGGAGCTGTTGCGGCTAGTCCCTGAAGAAGCAGCTTCACCCCTTCCTAGCCCTGTGGATATTCATCCTCCTCAACCCTTGATTAAGCCGGAGATTGGAATAGATACACCAGAGGCAGACGTTTTACCAGACCCAGCCCTGGAGCAGTTTGAATCTGTATTGAGCCACTACGGGCAAAGGTACAAATTGTCAGAAAGGGATTTAGACGTCATCAGAAGGATGCCGCCAGTCAATCTTAAGTCCCGGCAGTTTGAGAATCAAATCTTTGCCTGGGCTGCACTCAGGGATAAAGCAATACCGTTGTCGTTTTTAGAGTTTCATAGCTTAGCCTCAAAAAAACACATCACCGAAGAAATGTGCGGAGAAGTGATAGTGGCTTATGGTCGATGGGATAAAGGCAGTGATCGGCAGGAAGGCAAACGTCTCTTCAAAGAATCTGCGATTCCCATCATGAAGGCTTTCTGCAAATCACATCCAGCTTTGGCTGCCGCCTCCGATGCCGAGCTGCAACATCTAACCGTACTGAATCTGTGGAATCCTCGTCTGAAAAATGATCTGGATGCCATGATTAATCTCTATGCCATGCACTCAGTACTGTCTGGTGCACCACTGAGCACCTGGGATATTGCTTATGCTGCCAGTGAGTATTTGGTGACTCCCAGGGAAGCTGCTCATGCGTCAACCTATGTTCCTGATGAAGTGGAAAGGATGAAGCAACTGCGAAGCCAGGCCAGCGGTGATGCTTACTTTCAGACTATGAGTCAGGTTCCTGAAGTGGAAGAGAGAAGTCAGACTCCCAGTCTGACCACCTTTCAAGTCTGTGATGAACTGGTGCGATACTACAACAACCCTGATGTTTACTTCAGGGCCTATATGAAAAACCAGCCGCTGCATAGAAAGAAGATTAATACCTGTATCAAGCATCTGGGTCTGGCTACCGCTCATGTCTCATTGAAAAATCAGTATGAACTTGAAAATAATATCAGAGGGTGGTGTGGCTTTAAGGCTGAAGATCAACAGTGGCCAGTCTATTTGTGTAATGTATTGCGTGACTATATCGATGAAAAACGAGTTAACCCTGCCACGGGGCTGGATTTTTTTAAGAGATATGATCAGGCAGTCCAGGATCACATGCGTATCGTTGTATGGAATATGGGCAATCAGCAGCTGTCGGGTATGGCGGAAACAATGAAGCAGTATACCCCGTTGTTGGAAGCTGCTTCTGTAACAGGTCAGTTCGCCAGGCATATTAGCGACAGGGAAGACTTCCAGAACCGTTACAATCGCCCTGAGGTGACTCAGTTTCTGGTCAACGAGCTGGGATCCCGTCTGGGCCAAAAAACCGTTCCGGACGGCAGTTGTGGCTTCCATGCGATAGCCCATGCTACAGGGGACTCACCACTGGAAGTCAGAAGGCGTTGCGCCTGGGCTGCTAGAGATATTGACGTCTATATGAAAACGGGAGACGTCAGTCAGCTTTCTTCAAACGATCCTGCCTACATTGACCGTGTCGTTCGAGTTGCTCAGCAGAGATTACAGAAAGAAGAAGAATTGATCATTGCTTTTGAATCTCCTCCTGGTAATCGAGTCGAGTTTCTTGATCATCCCCTGGAAGAAGAGGGGGTGCCAGACGGCAGAGTACCGGAAGATTACTGGATGAAAACGGAAGATCTGCAGTTTGTATCAGTAGTCTATGGTCGTCCATCCATTTATGTTATTAACCCTAAAATCCTGATTGAAGGCAATCAGCCCGTAGAGTACTGCTTTAATGAGCTTGGAGAGAGAGAGCTGCTATGGGGGGATATGGACCGTGCCCACCAGGTATTGGGTCAGAAAGATGTTATTGGGCTTATGAACCTGGGGCGAAAAGGTTGGGAGCATTGGGAGCCTATTACCCCTTTGCCGCCCCATCGCAGAAAACCCAGACCTGTGCAAATGGTGCCTGAGCCAAAGGCTCCTCAGAAAGATCCACAGAAATACCAGCAACGACTTGATAAGCAAAGAGGCTACATGGAAAGCCTCAGGGTAGAAAACAGAGCTGTTGCCGGCCAGGCATTTGTATCGCCTGAATCGTCTGTAAGACAGCTCGACCGGTTCCGGGTTGAGTTGAAATCTGATCCGAAGTTCAAGTCACAAAACCTCTCTTTTTCTCCCGGCAAAGCAACGGATACCAAGGTTGAGAGTGATGAGACTGACGTTGAGCTTAAGAAAACTGTTGGGCAGGAAGATGTGGGGGTTGTTGCTAAAGACAAGCCAACAATACAAGGACAGGTGGTTGGAACCTATCCTTCAGAATTTACCGTTGGTATGCCTCTGGACCCTAATCTGGTTTGCCCTAAATGTAAGGTTCAATATCAAATTGGCGGCATTCAATATTTGAGAAAGCATGTAAACGACTATGACCACAAAAGAGAATAAGTCGTATTGATCATGATTGATCTGCTTAAGAATGTTGATTTCTGTCAACATTTTTAAGCTTTGGTACTTTTTTGACCTCAATGGTTGAATTTTACGATTTCCCCCGAAACTTGACCTCCCTACCATGACCCCTGTAATCACCGGACAGGGCTAACCATGAATATAATCGCAGTGACTGCCTGTTCTACGGGAATCGCCGAAACATATATGGCTGCAGAAGTACTGGAACGTTGTGCCAGAACCCGAGGACATTCCATCAAGGTAGAGACCCAGGGTGCACTGGGTATTATGGATAAGCTGTCCAGTCAGGACATAGCAAGTGCCGATATTGCGATTTTGACGAACGATATAGCCATCAACGGCGATGAGCGCTTCGAAGGCCTTAAAACGCTTCACGTATCCATTGGCGACATCCTGGAATCACCCCAGGACATCATGTCCGAGATAAATTCAGAATCCTGAGCCCTTTCCAATCTAATTATTGTGATTCTGGTGATCAAAGAATATGAAATGCGTCTGCAAGACTTGTTGATGCATACGACATTTGACCTATTGTAGATAACTTCAGACGATGAATAGCTCAGCAAGTTTTAATTATACTTTCCCTTTGCCTAATGGATTGCACGCCAGACCTGCCAGCTTTATTGAAGAGGCGGTAAAAAGTTACAGCGATTCAATCACCATGACGAATCTTCGTAATAACAAGGAAGCGGATGCCCGTTCCGTGTTATCAATGATTGCTTCCGATATTGCTCTGCATGACCCTATCCTGATTAAGGTGACGGGGGGGCAGGCGGAAACGACCCTGAATCAATTCAAAGTGTTTCTGGAAACGGAATTTCTAACCTGCGATGAGCCTTTGGTGGTTGTTGAAGATAAACAACAAAAGCCTCTTCCTCGTATGCTTCGCAGTGAAGAGCTGCAGAGCCTTCGCGGTGTTTCAGTGAGTCCGGGTATTGCCAGAGGCATACCACTGGTGTTGGGTGAACCGCGTCTGATCTTGAATCCTGAAACACTGGAAAAATCTGCTGAACATGAAGAGCGGGTGCGCTTTGATGAGACCCGACAGCATTTGACCGCCCAGCTTGAGCATCAGGTTGAAACATCGGCAGGCGAAGAGAAAGCCATCCTTAAGGCACATCTTTCCCTGCTGTGCGATGCAAAGCTGGTTAGTAGTATCTCGGAAGGTATTACTGCTGGTTTGTCGATCTTGTCTGCCATTTTGAAAACCCAGGAGCACTTCACTCAGGTACTGGAAAGCTCCAGCAGTGAATACCTGCAGGAACGTGCACTGGATATTCGTGACCTGTGTTCAAAACTGATTGTTGAAACCTACGGTGAAGACAGCTTTGAAAAAACAGACACACAACTGACAACAAATACCGTTTGTGTTGCCGATTCTCTGGCTCCCAGTCAGTTTTTGTCTCTGGATCGCAACTTCCTGAAAGGCCTGGTGCTGGAAGCCGGTGGTACTACTTCTCATACGGTCATTCTGGCCAGATCCTTTGGTATTCCTGTGATGGTGGGTGTTGAAGGTGCTCGCACACTGGCTGCAGATGGCCGTCAGGTTATTATGGATGCCAATCTGGGGCTGTTAATCAGCAATCCTTCCGCCAGTGTGGATCGCTTCTATGATCTGGAACAGAGCAAGCAGGATAGGTTAGACCTACGACGTGAGAAGTATATTGACCAGACTGCCGTGACTCTGGATGGTCATCACATGGAAGTGGCTGCAAATATTGCCAGTGCAGAAGAAGCCGAAACTGCCTTTGCCCAAGGTGCACAGGGCGTAGGGTTATTCCGGACTGAAATGCTCTATATGGATCGCACGGAGCCACCGTGTGAAGAAGAGCAGTTCGAAATCTACCGTAAAGCTTTAACGGCAGCCAATGGTCAGCCGGTCATTATCCGAACCATGGATATTGGTGGTGACAAGCCCGTGGATTACTTCAATATTGGCAATGAGGAAAACCCATTTCTCGGTTACCGGGCTGTTCGTCTGTATCCCGAATATCTGACCCTCTTTCACACCCAGTTGCGTGCGATCTTGAGAGCCAGCCAGTATGGGCACTGCAAAATCATGGTACCCATGGTAGCAACGCTGGCCGAAGCCAAATGGCTTAGAGAAGTATTCAATAATGTCGTTGAAGCCATGAAGGTTGAAGGTTTTGAGCTTGATCCTGAAGTTCAGTTGGGCATTATGCTGGAAGTTCCTTCCTGTGCCTTTATCATCGACCAGCTGGTTCGTTATGTTGATTTCTTCAGCATTGGCAGTAATGACCTGACTCAATATCTGCTGGCAGCCGACAGAGGAAACAGCAAAGTTGAGCATCTCTATGATTCTATGAATCCAGCTTTCCTGAGACTGCTCAATCACATCGTCACTGAAGCCCACAAAGTGGGAGCCTGGGTGGGCATGTGTGGTGAGCTTGCTGGAAACCCTGAACATCTGCCTCTTTTATTGGGTCTGGGGCTGGATGAAGTCAGCTTGAGTGCTCCCCGCATTCTTGAAATCAAAGAAACCATCAGTCAACTGACGCTTGAAGACAGCAGAAAAATACTGGAGCAAGCCCTTCAGCTGGAAACATCTGAAGAAGTGGCCGGGTTGTTGAAAAGCGCCGGTCACAAGAAAGAAGTCCTGCCGATACTGGCTGAGCATTCCATTATCATGAATGCAGATTGCCGCAGTAAGGCAGAAGTCATTAAAACGCTGGTTGATAATCTCGATGTTAATGGTCGGGTGTCCGATGCTTTTGGTGCAGAAGAAGCTATATGGGAGCGGGAAGCTATTTCACCCACAATGCTTGGCTTCGGTATTGCTATTCCGCACTGCAAGTCAGACAGCATTGCTGTGAACAGCATCAGTATTATGAAACTGGCAGAACCTATCCTCTGGAATGAAGGCGATCAGGTGTTGACGGATACTGTTTTTATGCTGACGGTGCGAGCCAGTGAAGCGGGCAGTGTTCATATGCAGATCTTTGCCCAATTGGCACGACGCATTATGCGCGGAGCCTTCAGGGATTCTTTGGCCGCCTGCACCAGTGAAGAGGAACTGTTGGCGTTTATTTCAAGCGAGCTGGAGTTGTAAGTAGCAGAGTAAAATCAATAATCGAAATGCCCGGAAAATACCGGGCATTTCTCTTTAAAAGTGATAGGCAAGAGAAAGCTGGATAACATTCAAATCCATATTAGGCCGTTTGATATAGCCATTGGAGTAGTGAATCAACTTAGCTCCCAGATCAAAACTTTTCTGGGTGCCAAAGCGAATACCTGCACCCAGCATGGTTTCAAACTGAAAGTTTGTGCTCTTCTCTAAAGGTTGATCGCCCTTGTAACGAATTTGGGTATCACTGATCCAGCCAATTCCCAGACCTGCATCAAAGTAATACCGTTCACTGGGACTTTGAAACTGCCAGACGGGGGTAATGAAAAAGCCATAGATATCATCACCACCTTTCACGCTGTGAGAAGGGCTGACATTCAGTTGATTATCCCAGTAAGAAATAGAGGTATCGAGTAGAAACCGGTCGCTCCATGATGAGTCTTCCAGATAGCCCTCATCACTTAAATGCCACCTCAGGGCAACTCGAGTGTCTTTTACATCGATTTTGCTGGAAAGATCCGGCCCATAGCTGAAATGAATACTTTCAGGTTGAGCTAAGACCGACGTTGAAAAAACAGATAGCACCAAAGGTACTGCAGACAGAAAAGTTACTTTTGCCACTTCCTTAATCCCCAGGCTTTCATTTTGTTATTGTTGTTGGCCCTGTTCCTGGCCTGGCAGTTAAATAGTTAATTAAATGTTTGAGAAATCAATCACATAATTGCGACTTAATTTACCCGCCTTAGTCAAAGAATACGTCGATTAAGTAAAGGTATCTACCTGACAGTAAAAATGAAACATAGGAAAATTAATATGGTTTGAACGGTCATCCCTGTGACGAATGTGATGAGTTGTCGGATGTTTATTTCAATAGTGTCAATCAGTTAAGTATCAGGAGTAAGACACTTGTCTTGATCTGGATCAAGACAGCTTGTCTTCAGGCCGCGTATATTGCTGGCTGCAAAAGAATTCATTGTTTTTGTAGGTGTTTGCACGTATAACAATTGTGTGTGGTACCTATGTACCATCTTAGGTAGTAGATGAGACATTTAGAACATAAGAATTCTTCACTGCCGGTTTTGTGTGCATCGGACAAATAAACGAATTAATAAATAAGCTGTACCATGTCGACAACCCTGCTAAACAGATTGAAGGGCCTGAGTCCTCAGTCGTCGCCTGATTTTAATATTGCCAGTGTGTTGTCACAGACTGGGGTAAGGCGACTTATTATCTGCTGCGAAGTCCTTCTGGTTATTCTTTTGACTCAGCAGCTGGCCCGCCTTACGTGGCAGTTTCTTGATCATTCAGATGCTGCTGCGATTGAGTCGTGGCAACCTCAGTCCACTGTTGTGAACAGTAGGCTGTCGGAAAGCGATGCCTACCCTGCCTTGAATAATCTGCATCTGTTTGGTCAGGAGCCTATCAAGCTGACACAAACGGATACCAGTAACATCGATCCCAATGCTGTTCCCAAATCCCGCTTGTCTGCCAAAGTGACAGGTATTGTTGCGAGTACGATTCCTGCTGAATCGGTCGCGGTGATTCAGTCCGGTGGGCGTGATCGTACCTATCGATTGGGTGAAAAACTTCAGGGTTCTAATGCTGAAGTAAAAGATATCTATGAAGATCGGGTGATTGTATTAAACAGGGGCAAACACGAAGCTCTGTTACTTTACCCCGATGAAGCTGGCCGAAAAGTAGAAAAAAGAAACAGTGGTCGTCTGACCGAAGTACGTCAACAGCTGATCTCTGATCCGGCCTCCTTTACGGATTTTGTCCAGTTCAACACGGTTCAGAAGGATGGTCAGCTTGTTGGATATCAGTTAACCCCTGGCAAGTTCCCTGAAGTTTTCCGTCAGTCAGGCCTTAAGCCTAATGATGTTGCCCTGTCTATTAACGGATATGACCTAAGCGACAGCAATGACACCATGAAGTTGCTGCAAGAAATAAATCAGCTCGCCCAGTTCTCGATGACCATTGAACGAGATGGCCGTCTCTATGAAATAGAAGTAAAACTATGATTGTCACAGGAAAGACAGGGTTCGACCAATCATTCCCTGCAACACTAAACGGGGCCCGTGCCCGGACGTTTGGAAAACAGGTTCGAAGAAAAGTCTGCTCATTGATCGCAGGGTTATTACTGGCATCGACACCTGTTCTTGCCAATGAGCCTTCAGCCCTCCATGGAGAGTTCTCTGCCAGTTTTGAGAAGGCGGACATCAGTGAGTTTGCCGGTACTGTCAGTGCCACTTTGAATAAAACGATTATTCTGGATCCTGCCGTTCGTGGTTCTGTCACTGTTCGATCCTATGACAAGCTGACGGCTGAGCAGTACTATCAGTTGTTCCTGAATGTTCTGGAAGTCCATGGTTTTGCTGTCATAGAACAAGACGACAAAGTTCTGAAAATTGTTCAGGACAAAAATGCAAAAATGTCGGCTATTCAGGTGGCCGATCAGCAGCACCCGGGTCAGGGTGATGAGTTTGTTACCTGGGTGCTTTCGGTTCAGAACGTTCCAGTGAGAGAACTGTCTCCTTTGCTTCGTCAGCTGAATGATACAGCTGGCAATGTTGTGCATTACGACCCCTCCAATATCCTTCTGCTGACCGGTCGAGCTGCCAATGTTAAGCGCCTGGTTGAGATTGTCAGAAGAGTGGACATGGTCGGCAACCGTGACTTCTCTGTCATTCAGCTGGAATATGCTTCTGCTTCTGAAATGCAGCGAATTCTGACGTCACTGCTGCAGGAAAAAGGCGGCAAGGGCAGTGCTTCCCAAGTCACTGTCGTAGCGGATGACCGAAGCAATCGCCTGATTGTTGCCGGACAGGCAAGACAGCTGCAAAAGGTCAATCGCATTGTTTATCAGCTGGATGCCGAACAGGAATCATCCGGTAATACCCGCGTCTTCTATCTGAGATATGCCAAAGCGGCTGACCTGAAAGAAGTCATGGAAGGTGTGGGCCAGACGGTTCAGGCCGAAAAAGACAGTGGTAAGGCGGTTCGCCGTAATGACCAAAAATTCAGTATCAATGTTCATGAGCAAACTAATGCTCTGGTGGTCACTGCTCAGCCTGACATGATGAAAAGTCTGGAAGGTGTGATCAAGCAGTTGGACATCCGTCGTGCCCAGGTGCTGGTGGAAGCCATTATCGTTGAAGTCACCGATGGCGATGGCATTAACCTGTCATTCCAGCTGGCTAATGCTAACGGCTCCAGCCTGATGCAGTTCAATGATGGCCGTACCGTACCCATCGGTCAGATCATGGCGGGTCTGAAAGATGCGGAAGACACTCCAGGTTCAACCGTCATCGTTGATGGCAATACCACCATTAACCCTGATCAGCCAGGTGACTACACCAATCTTTATAATGCTCTTGCTGGTGTTTCCGGTGCTGCATTCAGCATCACGTCCGGTGACTGGACTGCATTGCTCCAGGCGGTGACGACTTCTTCCAAGTCCAACGTTCTGGCCACTCCCAGTCTGATGACACTGGATAATGAAGAATCTTCCTTTATTGTCGGTGATGAAGTCCCTGTTATTACCGGCTCTGCCTCTGGCTCCAATAATGACAACCCTTTCCAGACCGTTGACCGTAAGGAAGTAGGTGTCAAAATGACCGTTAAGCCCCAGATCAACGAAGGGGACTCGGTGAAGCTGGATATTACCCAGGAAGTGTCTGGTGTGAATGGCCGTACTTCTGTTGACGTGACTTTCTCCAAGCGTGAAGTGAAAACTTCTGTACTGGCTCGCAGCGGCGATACCATCGTCATTGGCGGACTTCTGGATGAAGACGTTCAGGAAAGTGTTTCCAAGGTACCGCTGCTGGGAGACATTCCCTACATTGGCGCTCTCTTCCGTTCCACTTCCAGTGAAGTGAAAAAGCGTAATCTGATGGTCTTCCTGAGACCCACCATCATTCGTGACGACAACATTCTCACCAGTATCAGTGGTAAAAAATACAGCTATATGCGTGCTCGCCAGCTGGATCGTCGAGATCAGGGCGTGGAACTGATGCCAAAGGCAAAAACGCCGGTACTGCCTGAATACCCTTCGAACTCTGATTTGATGAACCGAGCTCGCCAGAAAATGGAAGATGCTGAGCAAATAGAGAACGAAAAAAGTACGAAAGAAGACGACAGCTCTTCAGAAGAGAGTCCGGTAGCCAGTAATCAGTCGGAGAAGAACGATGCAGAGTCCGGCGATAACAGCTGATCAGGAAACTGAAGCCTTAGCTCAGGAGGTAGCCCACAATACCCACACTGGTGTTCTGGAGTTGCCCTTTGCCTTTGCTCGTAACTTTGGTGTTCTGTTAGAACAAGAGCGTCAGGGTAACCCCTGCTTGTACGTTAATGGCCAGCCTTCAAGAGCAGCCATGACCGAAGTTCGTCGCTTTGTCGCAGGCCCTATCGATATCAAATCACTTTCCGAAGGTGAGTTTGAAGCCAGGCTTTCGGCGTATTATCAAAAAGATTCATCGGCTGCCCGACAGCTGATGAACGATATCGGCAATGATGAAGAGCTTTATTCTCTGGCGGAAGAACTGCCCGACAATGAAGATCTTCTGGATGCGGATGATGGTGCCCCCATTATTCGAATGATCAATGCCATGCTGGGCGAAGCAATCAAGGAAGGGGCTTCCGATATTCATATCGAAACCTTCGAAAACTGCCTGGTTATTCGCTTCCGTGTCGATGGAGTACTGAGAGAAATTCTTCGACCCCAGCGTAAGCTGGCGGCATTGCTGGTTTCCCGTATTAAGGTTATGGCCAAGCTCGATATTGCCGAGAAACGGGTGCCTCAGGATGGTCGTATTTCACTGCGACTGGGTGGTCGTGCTGTTGATGTCCGGGTATCGACATTGCCCTCACGTCACGGAGAACGGATTGTATTGCGACTGTTGGATCGCAACAGTGTTCGCATGGACATGTCCAGTCTGGGTATGACTCCGGGCATTCATCATCAAATCAGTGAAGCCCTGCATAAACCACACGGAATTCTATTGGTCACAGGTCCTACCGGTTCCGGTAAGAGTACGACACTGTACGCTGGCCTGACAGAAATCAACGACACCGAACGCAATATTCTTACCGTTGAAGATCCTGTGGAATATGACCTTGAAGGTGTAGGCCAGACACAGGTTAATCCCAAGGTGGATATGACTTTTGCCAGAGGCTTGCGCGCCATTCTGCGTCAGGACCCTGATGTGGTGATGGTGGGTGAAATTCGTGACCTGGAAACGGCCGAAATCTCTATTCAGGCTTCTCTGACCGGTCACCTGGTACTGAGTACTCTGCACACCAACACCGCTATTGGTGCTGTGACCCGTCTTCGGGACATGGGCATTGAACCTTTCCTGTTGTCGTCCAGTCTTCTGGGGGTTCTGGCTCAGCGTCTGGTTCGAACACTCTGTTCCTCCTGTAAAGTGGCCAGAGAACCTACGCTCCATGAACGCAAGTTGATGGGAATGGAGGCGTCGGACAGCAGAACGGTTCATGAAGCCAGTCCTGACGGTTGCTCCGACTGTCATGGTGGCGGCTATAAAGGCCGAACCGGCATCCATGAACTGTTCCTGGTCAATGATGATGTTCGTCGGATGATTCACGAAGGTGCAAGTGAGCAGGCTCTGGAAGACGTCATTCGTCAGACCAGTCCCAGTATTCAGAAGGATGGCTTCCACAAAGTCCTGGCTGGCAAGACTTCTATTGAAGAAGTACTGCGGGTGACCAGGGAGGAATAATGGGCGTATTTGCATACGAAGCTCTTGATAAAAAGGGTAAAAAGCGCAAAGGCGTGCTGGAGGCTGATTCAGCCCGGCAACTTCGTCAACAGCTGCGTTCGGAAGGTCTGGCTCCGGTATCTATTACGGAGTCCGAGCAAAAGAGCAGCAGTGAGCGAACGTCTTTTTCTTTATTCGAGAAAAAAGCCAGTTCTGGTGAAGTCGCCATGCTGACTCGTCAGCTGGCCACCCTGGTAGCCGCTTCCATTCCTCTGGAAGAGTGCCTGCAGGCATTGTCCCGGCAGGTTCAGAAATCTCATCTCAAAGCCATGATCACCACAGTGAGAGCCAAGGTTCTGGAAGGGCGTACTCTGGCTGAAAGTCTGGCTATTTACCCGAAAACCTTCGACACACTTTATTGCTCCATGGTGGCGGCTGGCGAAAAGTCTGGCCATCTGGATACGGTTCTGGAGCGACTGGCTGACTATACCGAACAACGTCAGGTGATTCGCGGCAAGCTGATTCAGGCCATGATCTACCCGACCATTTTGACCATTGTGGCTGTTTCGGTCATAGCCGTATTGCTGGCAACCGTAGTGCCCACCGTTGTGGAGCAGTTTGCGGATCTTGGTCAAGACTTGCCTGGCATGACTCAAGCCCTGATTGCCATGAGTGACTTCGTGCGGAATTACGGTTTCGGGGTGCTAGGGGGATTGATTGCTTTATTGTTTCTGCGACAACGTTTGTTGACCAACCCGAAACGGCGACTCACATACGACAGAATTATGTTGAAAATGCCTGTCCTGGGTGAAGTGGGTGCGGGTGTGGATACCTCCCGATTTGCCCGGACACTCAGTATTCTCAGCAGCAGCTCAGTGCCCCTGCTGGATGGCATGAGAATCTCGGCAGAAGTGATGTCCAACAGCTTTATCCGTAAGTCTCTTGAACAGGCTTCTGAACGTGTCCGGGAGGGCTCGAGTCTCTGGATAGCTCTGGACCAAACCCAGCTGTTTCCACCCATGATGCTCCACATTATTGCCAGTGGTGAAAAGTCGGGTGAGCTGGAACAGATGCTGGGTCGTGCGGCGGACAGTCAGGACCGTCAGTTTGAAAATCAGGTAAACATTGCCCTGGGTATTTTTGGGCCTTTGCTGATTGTGTCCATGGCGGGCATGGTGCTGTTTATCGTCATGGCTATTTTGACGCCAATGCTGGACCTGAACTCACTGGTGTCTGGATAAAAGTCTTGAAAGTGGTTGTTTTAAACGACTGAGTTCCCTGCTTACCATTTTGAAAAGTTTTCATGGTAAATGGCACGGGAGATATGCAAAAGTCACAGATGAAAAAAACACCAAAACACAATCCGAAGTACGCAGCCTTTCTCCACCTATACGGGGTGGCTGTGTCTACAGCAAAGAACAATGAGCCAGGCTCAGATCGGGCAGTATGACATTAGGGGATAATGATCAATGACTACGAAAAAGGCACGAATGTCTATAACACAAAAAGGACAAAAACAGCAGGGTTTTACCCTGATCGAGATCATGGTGGTGATCGTGATTCTTGGCGTTCTGGCCAGTATGGTGGCTCCGAACGTTCTGGGTAACAAGGAAAAGGCGGATCAGCAGAAGGCCGTTAGTGACATCGTGGCGCTGGAAAACGCCATGGACATGTACAAGCTGGATAATAACCATTTTCCATCCACCCAGCAGGGGCTTGATTCATTGGTAGAACTGCCATCCGGTACGCCTCAGCCAAGAAACTATCGCGATAATGGTTATATTCGTCGTCTGCCTCAGGATCCCTGGGGTAATGACTATCTGATGCAGTCACCGGGTGAATTCGGCGACGTTGATATTTTCTCCTCTGGCCCTGACGGGCAGGCAGGCTCTGATGATGACATCGGTAACTGGAACATGAATTCCTGATGAAGCATGCCGGTTTCACCTTGCTTGAAATCATGCTGGTTCTGGTGCTACTGGGCATTGCTACGGCAGTGGTTTTGCCCACACTGGAGCCGGGTGACAGTACAGCTCGACTGAAAACGGATGCTGAACGTTTTGCCGCACTGGTGAAAACCGGCCATGAAGAATCATTGGTCAAGGGTAAGGACCTTGGAGTCAAGTTTACCCGCAACGGTTATCAGTTCATGGAATGGCAAGAAGGCAAATGGCAACCGTTAGAGAGTGACCGGTTGCTGACAGAAAAAGAATTGCCAGAGGCTATAAGCCTGGATTTTAAGCCGGGAGAGCTGGTCTGGCAGGCCGCCCTGGATGCCGAACAGCAGGAAGATAGCAGTTCACTTTTTACCGGCTCAGGGCTGTTTGGCGACGAAGAAGAAAGTAAGAAAACACCTGATCTCTACCTTTGGTCCAGTGGTGAAGTCACACCGGCTGAAGTGCGATTTCAGTCAGCCAACGACGGTCGTCGTTATTTCAGTGTCATGATCAGGGAAACCGGTGAAGTAAAGATCATACAAAATGATAATGGTTAAGTTTTTTAGTTGTATGAAAAGGATTATAAATGGAATTTGAATGGGATGAAGAAAAGAGACTGAAAAACATGCAGAAACACGGAATAGATTTTGTTTCTGTCATTTCTATTTTTGATGATCCAAATGCTATAGAGCAATTTGATGATAAAAATTCGACTTATGAAGATCGTTATCAAATTATTGGAATGGCACGCCCAGGGGTATTATTCGTTGCATTTACTGAGCGTGATGGTGGAAATACTATCAGAATCATATCGGCGAGACGTGCTGAAAGAAGTGAAATTGCAAAATATCGCTCTTGGCGAAGAGGTTAAGATATGACTGTTAAAAAGTATACCAAGGAAGAGATCGATACTATGGAGGATAAAACAGACTATGAGCGAGTCAATGGTATGACTGACGAAGAAATTCGAAAGAGTGCTCAGTCTGATCCAGATGTGCCCATTCAGTCAGAGAAGGAACTAGAAAAATTCAGGCCAGCAAAAAGAAGAGGTAGGGGTGATGAAAGTAAAAAAAGTTAGAGCCAATGCTGATCAAGCTAAAAAGCTACATGATAAAACGGACTGGAATCGTGTTTGTGGAAAGTCCCAAGATGCTGTTGATCATGATGCCATGATTGATGCTGAAAACCCTGTATTGAAATCAGGCAGGGCCCGACGCCTGAATGATGAAAAGTGAAATAAAAGAAATGGGACAAGAACCACTTGTCAGTCAAGGTATTAGTTGACAATGGAGCTGACACACGAAACGTCATTCAGGCCACTCCAAAGCCCGTTTTTTTGCAAAAGGGCTAAGGGTTTCACTTTGCTAGAAGTGCTTATGGCCATGACCATTCTGGCCATAGCGGGCATTACTGTGCTCAGAACCACGAGTGAAAGCCTGAATAACAGCCAGTACCTGAAGAATAAAACCATGGCTCGCTGGGTGGCAGACAATGAGCTGTCAGACCTTTACTTGCAACACATCTCTTCAAAAGAGTGGCCTTCCCAGACCTGGAAAAAAGAAACTCGCGAACTGGCGGATCAAACCTGGCATGTACGATATCGGAGCCTACGCACGGGTGATGAAAGCTTTCGTGCTATTCAGGTAGAAGTCAGGCTGGATCGTGACGAGAAAAAACCGGCATTGGCCAGTTTGCAAACCTATACGGTGAAGCAGTCATGAACTCATCAAAAATCATGAGTTCATTGAATGTCATGAAACGCTCGGACCACCGTGGTTTTACCTTGCTGGAAATGTTGGTGGCCTTAACGATTTTTGCACTGGTCAGTTTGACAGCCTGGCAGATTTTACAAGGGGTCATGAGTGCAAGGGATGTTTCCAGCGATCATCAGAATCGGATTCAGGAAATTGACTACGCCATGATCGTTATGGAGCAGGACTTCCGGCAAATGATTGACCGGGGTGTTCGGGTCGATGGCGAGTTGACCGATCAAAGCCTGTTTGCGGGCGAAGATATGCTGGAGTCGGATGACGAGGCGGCTGCCTTTATTCGTCTGGGCTGGCGAAATCCTCAGCAAAAACTGCCCCGATCCGAGCTCCAGAAAGTCAGTTACCGACTCAAGGATGGGGTTCTGGAGCGTCAGCACTTCTATGTGTTGGATCCGGAAGAGAATGCCGAACCGGTGATCAGAGATCTATTGACGGATGTCCGCTCACTCAAGTTCCAGTACTTCATTAATGGTAAGTGGGTGGAAAATCTGGGCAAAACCCTGCCCCAGGGACTGATGATTACGTTTGAGCTGAATGATCTGGGCGTCATTGAGCGGCGTTATGTGCTTCCTGGCACCTGGGATGTGCAGGAGAAGTCTTCATGAGGAGCTTCAGCCCAGATATAAGGAGCTTCAGCCCAGATATAAGGAGCCTCAGCCCCAATATAGACAATGTAACAGCTCATAAACGTCGTCAGTCGGGTGTTGCATTGCTGATCGTCATGTTTGTATTGACGTTGATGGTGCTGATAGCTGCAGAGATTACCTTTGGATTTTCCCTGCAGATGCGACGGACAGCGTCCCTGCAGCAAATGGAACAGGCTCGCTGGTATGCACTGTCTGCCGAAGAGCTGGCGGTTAAGGTGCTTCAGGATGAGTTTGAAGAAAAAGAAGAAACGGTCAACCTTGGCCAAAACTGGGCCACTGGTGAGGTGACCTTTCCCGTTGACGGTGGAACCATCAGTGGTGAGATCAAGGATGCCCAGGCCTGTTTGAACCTGAATGCCCTGCATATTGCTGATAAAGAAGGGCAAAGCCCGGCAGAGATGAAAGTTTTCCAGTCCCTGATGGAAGTGCTGGAAATTGAAGCCTACCAGGCAGATGTTATTGCCCAGTCGGTCAGAGACTGGGTGGATGGTGATGACTCCCAGGGGTCAGGCACCGGAGCTGAAGACAGTTATTATCAATCGTTGCCGGTTTCCTATCTGGCCAGTAATACCAGTATGAGATCGGCGTCAGAGTTAAGAGCAGTGAAGGGCGTCAATTCAGGCATCATGAGAAGGATACAACCTTTTGTCTGTGCACTGCCTGCCACTGAGATGAAAATTAATATTAATACCCTGTCGCCAGATCATGCGGCAGTGCTCAGTGCCCTGTATCTGGGGGAACTGTCTGTAGAACAGGCCCAAGAGGTATTGGAGCAGAGACCTGAGGATGGCTGGAAAAGTGTGGATGAGTTTGTTCAGCAACCGTCTCTCTCCAACTTCAGTGCCGAAGGTACCAATGAATTGATGTCGGTTGACAGTCAATATTTTGTAATGGATGCAACAGCTTCCTTTGCGGACTCGGAAGTTCGAATAAAGAGCCTGCTGCGGCGGGAAGAAGAGAATAAGTTCAGCGTGATTCGCCGACAGTTTGGAGGGCTTGAATGAGCCAGCATCTTATCATCAGATTGCCCGGAGATCCCGGACAGTCCGTTCACTGGCAGCTTTATCCAGTAGAGGAAAGTCCAGTAGAGCAAGGCCCAGTGGTGCAGGCGGCGGAGGGAGGAAAAGCTTCCTCAGGAATTCTGTCGTCTATTTCAGCGTTAGAGACACTGACAGAGCAATTTCCTGATACCAAAACCATTGCCCTGGTCCCCACTGAGCTGGTCAGTGTTCACCGTGTGCAGGTTGAAGGAAGCCTGAACAAAGCCGTATTGAAGTCATTGCCCTATCGTCTGGAAGATGATCTGGCTGAAGATGTTGATGATCTTCACATTTCAGTGATAGCCAAAGAAGACGATCAGGTTTATGTATCTGTGGTCGCTCAGGAAAAAATGGCTTTCTGGTATGATGCACTGACTCAGTCTGGTCTGAAATTCAAAACAATGATCCCGGAAGCGTTGGCGCTGCCCTGGACGGAAGGGGAGTGTTCTGCGCTTGAAATGGATGGGCGCTGGATACTCAGGGATGGTCGTTGGCAGTGGGCTGCTTGTGATCCATCCTGGCTGGGCTTCTATCTGACAGAGAGTGATTCGGAAGAAGAACCTCTGACCGTGAACAGTTTCAGTGAGATTCCGGAGAACTGCCCTGGAGAGTGGCATCAGGATGCTTCCGGCTCTTCCATGGAGATGCTGGCTGCGGGTGCTATCAGTGCAGCTTCAGAGAAGAGCTATGTAGGGAAAGAGAGTGCCAATCTGCTTCAGGGACCCTGGCAGGTTGAGTCTTCGATGATCAAGAGTCTCAAGCCCTGGGGGCTTGCAGCCGGACTTTTGGCTTTCACTATTACCCTGTTTACAGCTCAGGCGCTACTGAAATCCGTGCAGCTGGAGCAGCAGGCTGAGCAGCTTCAGGCTCAGGCCCATGAAATATACAGTGACATGTTTCCCGGTGAGCGAGTTGTACGTCTTCAGTCGCAGATGAGACAGAAGCTCATGACCTTAAAAAGCAATAACGGTGATGATTCGGGTCTTCTGAAACTACTGGATCAGACCGCACCTCTGTTCAAGCAGTATCCTGAACTTAAACCTATTACGCTGTCGTACAACCAGTCGCAGCAGTCATTGAGGCTGGAAGCTACAGCCAAAGACTTTGATACCTTCACAGCCTTCCGGGAAGAGTCGGGAGAGCAACTGGTGATCACGGTTGAAACGCTGGAGAAGAGTGGTGAGCTGGCCAATGGCACGCTGATCATCAGGGGGAACGATTCATGAGCGGTATCCTGGAATTTTTTAATGGGCTCTGGCAGTTCAATCAGCGCTGGCAGCAGGCTCAGAGCTACTGGAATGGCCTGAGTCGACGCGAGCAGCAACTTTGTATGGTGGGTGGTGCGGCGATTATTGTCTGGACGATCTGGCAGGGGATTCTGAACCCTCTGGCAGAGCGGCAGCTGGCTGCTGAGCAAAAGCTGGTGGCCAGCCAGAAATTATTGGCTTCGATTCAGGCGCAGGCCAGCGAAATAGTCAATCTGCGTCAGGGTCAGCCAGACCAGACTCGCTATCTGTCATTACCTCTGGATCAAATGGTCAACAGGACCGCAAGAGACTTTGATCTGCGTATCACCGGAGTGCGATCTGTTCGTGATAGTTTGCAGGTCGATCTTGATACAGTGGGCTTTGATCGTTTACTGGAATGGCTGGTCAATCTTGAACAGCAGGCGGGTGTTGAGATCAGGGAACTGGAGGTGGAAGCCGCCGACAAGCCCGGTCAGGTGAACGTTAATGCACTGAGAATACAGAGAGCCCGCAGCGAGAGTTAAGTCACATGAAGAAAATAATTTCTCTGGCAGCACTGGCCACTGTTTCTTATACCGGCTTTATGCTGGCTGAGCTACCTGCCGCTTTTGTCTGGAACTACGCACCCAAGATGCCGGGGATTGAGCTGGAAGGCCTTTCAGGTTCGGTTTGGTCCGGTTCAGCGCAGGAGCTAACACTCAATGGGGTCGAGCTGCAGGAAGTTACGTGGGATCTCAAACCTTCTGCGCTTTTGACGGGCAAGATCAAGGCCGATCTTGAAGTCGGTGATGACTTTTCGGCGGTCGTGGGTGAAGCCACTGTGACCTATAGTACCCAGGGCGTGACCATCGAGGACCTTGAAGCAGATGCTTCTGCAGACTGGTTACAGCAACTGGCACCCATGCCAGTACCAGCTACCGCACGGGGCAATATCAACCTGGTGGCAGATACGCTGGTCTATGAGCAAGGACAATGTGTTGAGCTGGATGGTCGCCTGGCCTGGGAAAGAGGCCGGATCAGCAGTCCTTTGGGGGATGTGAAGTTGGGTAAGGCTAATGCCGATCTCAGCTGCAAGGGAAATACGCTGGAAGGCAAAATCAGGCAGTCTTCCGAGTTTCTGACGACAGATGCTGTATTCAGCTTTGACTTCAACGGTAGCTATTCACTGAGTGGGAAAGTATCAGAAGGTAAAGCCCTGCCAGAGAACATAAAGAACGGTATGAAAGTACTGGGCAGGCCGGATTCTCAGGGGCGTTATCCGCTGACATTCAGAGGTCGGATATAATGAGGTTTCGGCGTTTTCAGCTAGCGTAAGGAATTCTCTTTGATTATTCATTGCACAGCCAAGTTAGCCAAAAAATTACCAAAACCACCTACAGAGCAGGAAGCTATGCCTGCTATTGGTACGTTACAACACTGGCATGCACATTTTCTCACCATTCAACGCAGACAGTGTGTACTGTTTTGTGAGAATGAAACTCGATTTATTGTCTTCGGCTGCGGATTGCAAAAGAAGGACTTTGCTCACCTTAATGAAACCTTTGAGACTCTGCTGCATCATGCACTGGCTGCTTGCTGTGGGAGTTCCTCCTCCACAGTCAAGAAAGTGCTAAAAGCTTGTGGTGAAGTGTATTTTGACAATGAAACGAATCGTTCTGTACTGAGCACAATGAGGATAGCCGAGAGGGATTTGAAAATCAGTCTGGAGTACCCATCTTCTGATCAGAAAGCTCTGATAGACACTCCTTATGATGAACTTCATAGTTGGCTGAACCATCGACCACTGACAGTGAAAGGCCAGAAAGATTGTATCTGGGCTGACAATGAGATGAGCAACAGAGTTAAACAGATACTGGCAATTGATTAGCAGGTTATTTGATAGGAAGTTAGATGAGTGACGCCAAACTATTCCGCTTTAACAGTGGCCAGGTAACAGAGTTGGCTGGTCATAGTGCGAAGCTGGAGAGAGACCTGCAGATCCTGATTGAAAAGGACATGGAAACTTTTCTGGGAGTGCGCTTCCTGGAAAGTGAATACAGCACAGGCAAGACTCATAAAGGGAGAATCGATAGTCTGGGGTTGGATGAGAACCACTGCCCGGTGATCATCGAGTATAAGCGACACAGTAATGAGAATGTGATTAATCAGGGGCTCTTCTACCTCGACTGGCTGCTGGATCATCAGGCTGAGTTTAAATGGCTGGTGATGGAAAAGTTCGGAAAGGAGGTAGCAGAACACATTGAGTGGCCGGGAACCCGATTAATATGCATCGCAAGCGACTTTAACAAGTACGATGAACATGCAGTACAGCAGATCAATCGAAATATTGAACTGATGCGCTATCGCTACTTTGATACTGATTTGCTATTGCTTGAGCTGGTCAACGCTCAAACAGCATCGGTTGATCTGCAGGATTCTGCAACAGCTATCAAAGCTCCGGCAAAAAACAAAAGCAAGGATAAAACCCACAAGGAAGCTCTGGCTCTTGCCAGTGAGCCTCTATTAAAACTATACAATACTGTCTGTGAGTTTATTGATGGTCTGGGTGATGAAGTCCAGCGCAAAGAACCCAAGCTCTACCTCGCTTTCAAGCGAATCAAAAACTTTGTCTGCATATTGGTTGTTCCTTCTGCAAAAGACCCAAAACTCAATCTTTATTTGAAAACGTCACCTGCTAACTTTGTAATGGAAGAGGGTTTTAGCCGGGATGTCTCGGAAATAGGACACTGGGGAACCGGTGATCTGCAGCTAACTATTCGTAGCCTGGAGGATTTTGAGAAAGCCAAAGTAATGATTGAGGCGAGCTACTTGGGAAATTGAAGAAACCTGAGTTCAAGCCATAAGTGCATAACCTATGACTTTTCTTGCATCTATTCCTGTTGAGTCCTTGAATGCCTCGTAAGGTGTCTTGTAATCAAAACATTTCCTGGGTCTTTTGTTCAACTTGTCAACCGCACTGATGACCTCATGCTCTTAGACTTTATCAAGCTCAATCAACTTGGGGAAATACTGCCTGAGCCAACCATTGGTATTTCCTTTTTGGCTTCAATTTAATAGGGGAAGAAAATCAGAGGTTATTCACAGGTTCCTAAGCTATCCTCTGGCTCTACCGGCTCTGATAAACCGCCTGGCACCGAAGCGCATCATCCGATAGCTGGATATGGACGTTTTCCATAAAGGAGTGAACCGTCTTCTCTGCTGCTTCAGATACCCTATCAAGATCATTGATTAAGTGTTTGTGCCATGAAGAGGGGTTAAATCGAAAGATCACTAGATGATCGTCAGTGATAGGTGTTTCAAAATAACTCTCCCATGTATGAGGCCGATCAGTTGCTTTATAAGAGTAAAATGTCGTCCCGTTTATCTCGGAGACCGGCAGCTCATGGGCGGCCTTGGGATATATCCAGTTTTGATCTGAGTCTGAATCATTAAAGCTATTATCATTAATTCGTTGTATCCACTGCCTGGCATCCTCATCTTTAAACATGGACTCAATGCTGCGATTGTGAGGGTGCCTTCGCTGTACATCAATGCTGACAATAACGCCCCCAATATGTCCTTCCCCCCAAATCAGATGATCTTTGAAAGACCACCCATTTCTAAACACAGCTTGATGTATAGGAATTTCAAAGCACAGGTAGAACACCTTTCGTCGTATAGTTTTGCCGGATTTTCCTGAGAAGCAGTCAGGCTGTTTTCCCTGATTCTAAAAAACATCAGTTTTACAGGTAATG
>NZ_JBPCXO010000194.1:0-7260 GCF_051008435.1 Endozoicomonas sp.
GCCTTCAATGGTGTCATCAAGCGGATAATATACAAGGCATGTGGTTACAATGATCTTGATTATCTCTATCTAAAAATCAGGCAGGAGGCCCAAAAATGATCAGCCAACCTGTAAAAGGGCCAAAAAAGTCGCCGTCCAGACTAGGCAAAAACAACGGGTCAGGTACTTATCTATGAAGCATGCCTAAGTCGTTGTGCCCTACTCTTTCGTATCGCTTAGCGATACGAAAAGTTAGGCGACACTATTTAAGCACTATCTGAGCATGCATCCGTTGACGGCTTCCATGGCTTAGGTCGAAAGCTCTTTTCGCACGATTTCTGCGCCTGCACTCAAGGCATTGAGTTTGCCTCTTGCTACCTGACGAGATAAGGGAGCCATTCCACAGTTGGTACAAGGATAGAGCTTGTCGGCATCAACATACTTCAGTGCTTCGCGAAGGGTATTGGCGACATCCTCGGGTGTCTCAATGGTGTCGGTTGCAACATCAATGGCCCCTACCATTACTTTTTTACCTCGAACGAGTTCCAGTAGCTCGATGGGAACACGAGAATTGTGACATTCCAGTGAGATCATATCGATACTGGATTTTTGCAGTTTGGGGAAAATTTCTTCGTACTGACGCCACTCAGAGCCCAACGTTTTTTTCCAGTCTGTATTGGCTTTGATGCCATAGCCATAGCAAATATGTACAGCTGTTTCACACTTAAGCCCTTCAATGGCTCTTTCCAGAGTGGCAATCCCCCAATCATTCACCTCATCAAAAAACACATTAAAAGCTGGCTCATCAAATTGGATGATATCAACACCCACAGCTTCTAATTCTTTGGCTTCCTGATTAAGGATTTTGGCAAACTCCCAGGCTAGTTTTTCCCGGCTTTTATAATGGTCATCATAAAGCGTATCGATCATTGTCATGGGACCTGGCAAGGCCCATTTTATCGGTTGACTGGTTTGTTGACGTAAAAATTTTGCATCTTCAACAAAAACGGGCTTTTGTCTTGATACCGGACCCACGACAGTGGGTACACTCGCATCATAGCGATCACGAATTTTAACGGTTTTGCGATTCTCAAAATCAACGCCGCTAAGGTGCTCAATAAACGTAGTCACAAAGTGTTGGCGTGTTTGCTCACCATCACCAACAATATTAACACCGGCTTGTTGTTGCTCTTGCAATGACACACGCAAAGCATCTTGTTTGCCAGCCGTTAATTCATCATCTTGCAATTTCCAGGGTGACCAAAGTGTCTCAGGTTCTGCAAGCCATGAAGGTTTAGGCAAACTGCCCGCTGTTGAAATAGGTAATAAAGTTTTCATAATAAGCGCTGTTGTCTATTTTCGTTAATTATTAAGCATAAGTACCTGACCCGTTGTTTTCGCCTACTCCGGACGGCGGCTTTTTCCATCCTTCTGCGTTCCAACTCTGGTTACATAGCTAAGGCTATGCGCCCGGCGTTGCACCCGAGGGCATAAACGCCTTGAAGGCTGAAAAAATCCACTCGTAAAAATAGTGCGAAACAACTGGCCAGGTACTTACTCAGCAGACCATTGCTCAAGCACAGTTTGGTAGGGTTTGACGAAGTGTTCCTCAGCAAATTTTCCCTGTTCAATAGCCAACCTGCTGCGTTCATCTCGATCATAAACAATTTGAGTCAGTGAATGATCCAGGTTTTTCAAATTGGGTTGATAACACTTTCCTGCTATAGCATTCGCATTATAAATTTCAGGTCGGTAAATCTTCTGAAATGTTCCCATCGTGCTGATGGTGCTGATGAGCTCAAGGTTGGTGTAATCATTCAGCAAGTCACCAAAGAAATAAAATGCCAAAGGTGCAACACTATTTTGTGGCATAAAATAGCGAACCTGTAATCCCATTTTTTTGAAATATTGCTCAGTCAAAGAGGATTCATTGGGCTGATATTCATAACCCAATACAGGGTGCTGATTGTCAGTCCGATGGTAGGTCTTGTTATCCGAAACACTAAGGCATATAACGGGTGGTTTATTGAAATTCTGTTGATAAGTATCTGAATTCACAAAATGCTTAAAGAGCTTCCCATGAAGATCACCAAAACTATCAGGAATGCTGAATTTCGGCTGACCCTTATTATGATCCATCAATAGCACGCTAAAGTCATAATCCCGCAGATACGAGGAAAAATTATTCCCTACAATACCTTCTATGCACTCGTTCGTTTTATGATCAATAATATTTGTTTTCAATATTTCAATCGATGGGAAGGTATGATCACTGCCTTCGATATCCATGTTAACAGAAACGATTTTGAGCTCGAGGGAATAACGATCGCCTTTGGGGTTGTCCCAATGTGCTAATGCATTAAAACTGTTATCAATCATCGTTAGTGCATTACGCAAGTTCTCTTTCCGACTCTTGCCTCTGGCCAAATTAGCAAAGTTGGTCGTGATACGCGTATTGTCTGATGGTTGATAATTTTCATCGAAACAAATGCTCTTAACGGAAAATGTAAAACCTTTATTCATTGTGATTTCGTATCCTATTTTCTGAGATAAACCTGAATTAATTCCTTGCTCTTTCAGGGCTTTCTAAGTTTTTCTGATTTTCTCAGTCATTAGTCTTCACAGTCTTTTTTGATTTACGCTCAAAGGCCTAATTAAGAATCAACTGTAATATTTCTAAAGTTAAGAGCAGAGTGCATTTTATACTTCAATCGCAGTATGAATAAAATTGATTTTAATTCATTGTTTGATGAATATGGCTCATAAATGGATTTAATTATCTATTTCGGAGCGTTTCAACCAGTCATTGCGAGCTTATCCGTTCGCACCTCTTGGCAAAAACTGATTATTTTTTACGGTGAATCCAGGTACGCTCAACCAGAAGCAACAACGCACCACTGAGCAGGCACAGGGCTGCAATGACCAGGAGCGTGTTAAAGGAGAAATGCCAGGTCTTTATCATCAGAAAAAGATGCTGGGAGGCGGTGACCATGCCGACAGCAGCCACCAGGCAGGTAAAGAAAATACTGATATAGCGGTAGTGAGGTAAGACCATCAAGAGGCCCAGCAGGCCGATCGCCGTTCTTTCTGTCCGGCAGAATGGGCAGGTTTTTACGACTTCTGCCAGATCCATCCACCAGGTCACTGCGCAGATAGCAATAGCAATCCACCCCAATGGCCTGATATAACGGCTGAGCACCAGCTTCTTAAACATGGAACCTTTCTCAAAGAACTCTTTCAAAAAGGTTATCGTTAGCTTTTCTGGACTCTTTACTATGACAATGCCGCTATTTCGGGCTCTGTAGCCATTTTCAGGACTGCTGCAGATGAAAACCCAGAGCCGTCAGACGGTTCTGTACCTGGGCTTCACACTTTCTGGCCTGAACCGTTAAGGTACTGAACTCCCGCCGCTCCCGATAGTTTTTCCTCATACGATCAAATTCCAGGCACCGAGCTTCGGGTTCCATGGTGGCAAGACGGCGCATCAGTGCATCATCCCGACGCAGATCGTAAACCGACTTCATGGCGATTCCGGCCGCCTGGGCCGCTGAAGCAGAGTCATTAAACCCTATTCTCTTCAGAGCGGGCATCGGGGTAATGGCTGCCAACCTCACTCTTGCAGGCAGGCCAAAGGTCTGGCACAGCGCTTTATAAACCATTTCTGTCCCGGAGATTTTGCCATCCAGGCTGTATCCGGCAATGTGGGGGGTACCGATATCAACACGGGCCAGCAAGTCCAGACTGACATCCGGCTCATGCTCCCAGACATCCAGCACCACACTGATTTCCAGACCTTCGTCCAGGACTTTCAGCAGCGCCTGATTGTCGATAACAGGACCTCTCCCCCCATTGATAAGAATCGAACCCGGCTTGATGCGGCTGAGTCTCTCGTAATCAAACATATGGTGGGTTGGAAAGTCTGTATCCCGAGTCAAAGGGGTATGCAGCGCAATCACATCACAGGTCTGAATCAGGGTATCCAAGGTTTCAAACCTGACACCCGGCGTTCGCTCACAAAGAGGGTCATAGGTCATCACCTCAATACCCAGCTTGTGCAGAGCCTGATACAGCCGACTGCCAACCTGACCATGACCGACAATACCGACCTTACGGGCATCCAGCTCAAAGCCATCCCGATCAGCAAGAATATCCAGAGCACACAGCACATACTCCACCACAGAGCGGGCATTACAACCGGGCGCATTGGCAAAGCTGATGCCACGGCTGACCAAAGCCTGCTGATCAATATGATCCACCCCTGCTGTACAGGAGCCCACAAACCTTAATGAGGAAGCCTGTGCCAGCAATGCTTCATTGACCTTTGTTACCGAACGCACCAGCAGCGCGTCTGCATCGGCAATATCGCCTGCAGTAATATCTCGCCCCTGCAAAGCCACGACTTCGCCCAGTGAGCCAAAGCACTCGTGCAGTAGTGGAATATTCTCGTCAGCAACAATTTTCATCGATGGCCGTTTCATTGAATCCTGTGATGAGGTGATACTATAGTCCGTCCTTGAAATTGACAACTCTGTGCTTATGCGGATCTACCCGCCCAGACTAAAAGATGAATCCTAAGAAGAAAACCATTATAAATCCTATAATGCATTCAATCCGGCCACTCACTCATAATGACTGTGAAAGCAACTGCCCGATGGCTTTACTTCCTCTTCCTGCTCATTCTGGCAGGGTGCAGTTATCGCTCTACTCCTGAATATCAGCTTGAAGAGTATGAACAGAGGATCAGTAACGTAACCGAGCAGTCTATGCCCTCGGCCACAGTCAGCTTTCCCGAACTTCCACCGTTGAGGAAAAGACACTATCCCCTGCCGGATATTCGCCTGAAAGCACTGGAAGCCCTGAACCTTCTTGAGTGCCCAAAGCTCACCCAGTTAATTGCTCATCGAAACAACAGTCTGGGTAAACAGATGCAGCCCTCGCAATTGCTGCACTATGAGAAAAAACTCATTGTACAGCTGCAAACCTGCACCCATTATCTGAGTGAACACAATCGAAAGCCTGAATTGCAAAAAAAACTGGTCTCTATTCTCCAGCAGAAACAAGCCGCATTGCCTGCTGCCAAGTGGAACATGTTGCTATCAAATACCGAACTGTCAGGACAGTTCAGTGGCTTTCCGGATCTGCTTCCTCTTCATGGCGATAATGGCCGTCAGGGCACACTGGAAGCATTAAAGTACCTGAAGTCTTATCTTATGGATGAGCACTTAGCTCCCCCCTACGACCAGGCGTCTCTTGAACTGCAGCTGCAGCAATTAACAGCTTCTCACTACAGTGGTCAGTTATTGGCTGCAGCCACTGCCATCACCAATACCCTTAACCGGGTGTCGGTGATGCTGGAAAAGAGCAGCAATATATGCCCACAGGGCAGACGCTCTGTGAAAATAGAACGACTCAACAATGTCTTCAGACTCTTCTATGTCGACAGCATTCAGCCCTATCTGGCAAAAGTGGTTTCAGAAGGCAGAGAATGGCACTCAGTCATGTTGCCTTTACTGGCTTCGCTCCCTCCCCCTCCCGACACCGCCATGAAAGATTATCTGTTAGCGATTACAAAGACTGATTCTGCCTTTTCAATTTGGCAACAACTGGACCAGTCCATCATGCGTCATACCCGCAGCTGGCAGAAAGTGCTCACTGAATGTCAGATGCAACCGGGGCAAAGCCCCACGAATTAACTTCCAAGCTCCGGTGCCGATAGACAGCCTTAAGGGCGATTCTTCACTCACACATTTGCGCCCTGCACAACCGGAGATTCAATGGATAAGACACCGGATGGCGAAGGGAATGTAATTGATCTTTTTACCCGCAAACCCGTCGAAGAAAATGAGAATGAAAGAATCATAAGGTTGGCACCAGAGCTGGACGGTCTGGAAATGCTTTATAGCAATGATGCCAATCCCGGCAAACTCTTCAGTATGAAAATTCTATGCTGGGCCCTGAAGAAAGACGGCACGGTTGATGCCATGGTCCCCTGGCTGAATAAGCTGGTACCGGCCCAGGATTTGAATGATCCACTGAATGGCCACTGGGAAGGTTATTACGACAGCTTCCATGACCATGCTTTTTTTGAACCCCCTGAATACAAGATTACCGAGCTGGAAACTGCAGCCAGCTACTTTGAGACCAAAGAAGATGATCCGAATATGATCTTGCAGGAGATCGGCGATAACATTGGTACTCACGCCATTCTGACCGAAGACAACTTTCATACGATCATGCTGATTCATGTAACCAGCTGGCGCTTATACAATGATGGTCGTATTCACGCCATGCTGGCGGATGAAAAGAAAGTAGAAACCACTCCGATACTCCCCAAAGACGATTGTCTGTTTCCAGCTCAGGAACACGAAGACTTTCGGTATTTCTTTCACCACATCATTGCCAACAAGATCAAGCACGGTGACCCGGATGCCATTGAAGCATTTACTCAGTTGATTGAAGAGTAATCTCCTCACTTTGAGACTCTCTCTTCAAACAGATTCCTGATGATGCTTCACCAGTAAGGCCCGAACCAAAGGTGACAACAAGCTGGAGAATGCTTTTATTCTTCATGCTATGAACTTGAGCGCCGTTACCTTTAATGTCATTCGGATCTTCAAGAGTTGATATTAACGAAGGGATATGGACTTTTCCCAATTGAGCAACATTTTCCAATCCAGTTATTCATTTGACCAGACCCAGTCTTTTAAATGCCATTAAAATGGGTGGCATTTACAGAAAAGCCGAAACAATAATTAATAAACTGAAACAACGCCTTGCAATAAACGCTACAAATTATAGAAAGCTTTGAATATTAACGTGCTTAATTTTAATATTGAGATCAAGCCATTTAACAGTCAGCTTTTCAATCGGTCTTTCGAAACCAAACCCTAGGTTTCAGTACGCAAACAGAAACCGGAATTTAAGTTTATTCTAAGCAATGCATTTTATTTTAATAACAGTCATTACGAATTCTAAATATCAATATGACTTCAATTTATTTTTACCTCCCTTCTCTTTCGGTGTCAGCCCGGAAACACCATAAAAGATTTGATAATTACTGGTCAAAAAAGTCTTTCACTTCTACTGTTTCCTTGGAGTTGTTTCTTATTTTATCAGGCTTTTCTATTCATTAGTTGAGCACTGAGATCAATAGGATCCGCTACTAAAAACCTGCGACAATCAGTGATTCTCTGGGTTTATCTACACCGTCAACACGGCTGCATACCGGAGTATGTCTTACGCCACTCTTGTGTAGGGTTTAAGGTCGAGCTGTAACGTGTC
>NZ_JBPCXO010000195.1:0-31587 GCF_051008435.1 Endozoicomonas sp.
TGGGTCTGTTCAGAGTGCGGAGCTGAACATCTGCGTGACGTAAACGCAGCAAGAAACATTCTTGCGGTCGGGCATGACCGTCTAGCTGTAGGAATCCCCGTCCTTTAGGGCGGGGAGGATGTCAAGAAATCGCCTTGCTCATTCGAAACACTTTCTTTTTATACATTTCATTGATGAATCATCATCAATTACTGACTCAGTTTTAAGCATTTTTCGTATGAATACCCTGCCATAGATTTGCTGCAAGGACGCAGCTTATAAGATAAATCTTCCTCATATTTAATTTTTGCTCTGATTGGTTTTTTGAACCAATTCGCATAATGCTCAAAAAAAATGAGAACTGGTTCAGATTTCATCAGAACGTCTGCTTGCTAAAAACTTTATTTGGTGGATTGTATACAGTATGCATTTTGTAAAGATAGGTTTAATACGACAATGGTTATATTAACCCGGCTTATTTTTCCAGGTAAACGACATTTTAATGATTGCATGTGGAGGATGTGAGTTCGGAACAACATTCAGCAATGTGTGAATTACAAGAATAAAAAAGTAACAAGGAATAATAATGAATAAAAAGGTACTAGCACTCGCAGCAGGGCTGGTGGGGATGGCCGGGCAAGCCACAGCACAAACGCCTCCACCTGTAGAACAGCCCAGACTGCAGGTCCCCATCAGTATTGATCGTCCCGAAGTCAACAGTAAACCGGTTCAGCAGTTAAGCCCGATGATGTCCGCTTTCGCCCAGGCTCAGTCAGCCTGCCAGAACTTTATTGGTCTGGGTGGTTGGGATCTGGTCAATAAACTCGCCGCCAGCGATGCCCAGTGTGTCAATGATCTTTTCAACGTGAAGGGCGCTAATGCCACTTCACTGTTCAGTGAAAGTAACATGCGTTATGTGCTTGCTGGGATCAGGGACAGGGCGCTCAGTTATACCGGAACCGATACTCAGGGCCTTGAGTCATTGATTCTGTATGTAAGAGCGGCACTGTATGTTCAGTTTTACAACCCCAATGATGTACCGGCTTATTCCAGTGCTGTGACCAGCGACATGCAGACGGGATTAACCAACTTCTTTAATAACAGTGCAGCCTGGACCGTCAGTGATGATAATTCTGCCGTTTTGAAAGAAGCTCTGATTCTAGTTGATTCCGCTGGTTTAGGTGCCTATTACAACTGGGTGACCATTCGGGTTCTGCGAGAGTATGACGCTGAGTGGCAGGCCATCTGGGGGATGAATGCAGCCGCTAACTCGGTTTTTACCACCCTGTTCCGAGGGCAATGGGATCAACCGATGAAGGATCTTTTCGCTTCTGATTCTTCCATCATTGATGAACTCTATGCTTTCCAGGAGCGTAATCGTAATGTTCTGGGTACCAATGCCCAGTATGTACTGGTCAATGCTGTACGAGAGATGTCGCGTTTTTATTACATCGATACTCTGAAAGATAAAACCAGTTCCCGTGTTATTCAGGTGCTGAACTCAACTTCCAAGGAAGATGAAACCAAAGTGCTCTGGATGGCGGCGGCAGAAATGGCCGACTTCTATGATCGGGCCAACTGTGAAGCTTATGGCATTTGTGGCTTTAAGCACGAGCTGGAAAAAGAAGTATTGTCGTTTAATTACAAATGTTCGGACTCGCTGAAAATGCGCTCCCAGCATATGTTTAATGATCAGGGAGATTGGGCCTGTGAGGTTCTGGGCAACCAGGAAACCTACTTCCATACCAAGCTGGCTACTGGGAATCAGCCAGTTTCCAACGATAACAACGACGATCTTGAGTTGGTGATTTTCGACAGTTCCAGTGATTACCAGTCCTTTGCGGGGACCTTCTTTGGTATCAATACCAATAATGGTGGTATGTATCTGGAAGGCTCTCCGGCCAGTGTGAAGAACCAGGCCCGTTTTATTGCTTATGAAGCCGACTGGCGC
Organism: Endozoicomonas sp.; assembly: GCF_051008435.1. Lineage (GTDB taxonomy): Bacteria > Pseudomonadota > Gammaproteobacteria > Pseudomonadales > Endozoicomonadaceae > Endozoicomonas_A. The sequence goes on from NZ_JBPCXO010000195.1 coordinate 1,931, forward strand.
CGTCCTGACTTCCATGTCTGGAACCTGCAGCACGAATACGTTCACTATCTGGATGGTCGATACAACCTTTATGGCGATTTTGGCCGCAGTATTTCCGCCAATACCATCTGGTGGATTGAAGGTCTGGCTGAGTACATTTCTTATAAAGATGCCAATACCTCTGCGATAGAGATGGGCGCCAGCAGAGATTATCCGCTGTCGACTATTTTCAAGAACGACTATAACTCGGGACAGGATCGTATCTATCGTTGGGGTTACCTGGCTGTTCGCTTCATGTTTGAACGTCACCGCAGCGATGTTGACCAGATTCTGGCTTTCCTGCGTAACAACCAATATGAAGAGTACCAAACCTTCATGGACAACATTGGTAGCCGTTACGACAGTGAGTGGTACTCCTGGTTAAGCAGTGGCTTGTCGACATCCGATGACGGTATTGTGGACAAGGGGCCCAGTGACACTGATGCGGCTGCCAGTGGTCAGGACGGCAACTGGAATGGTGGTGGAAACCCCATCAGTCTCGACTTCTCACAATGCAGTCCGGATAACGAAGCCAATCGTCATAATCCAGATTCGTCATCGGCTGAGCTGGATCAGGTGATTGAATGCGTGGATTCCAAAAGTGGGCGAGCCAGCTTCGCCTTTGCTAATACCAATAACAGTGATCAACCGGTCTGGATCAAGATCGGAGGAGGCTGGGGCGATGCTGATATTTACTTCAGTTCCAACGGCTGGGCCAGTGGCGAGGACAATGAAGGCTTCAGTATCGGTGATGGTAACTATGAAGTGCTCAAGGTTAATCTGAATCCCGATGAGTATTGGCATTATGTGACCCTGTCTGGTGAATTCGGCGGCGTTGATATTCTGCTAAGTACCTCAGAAGTCGCAGCAGATCCTGATCCTGATATGGGTGACGGTACTGATCCAGGCGACGGTACTGATCCAGGCGATGGTACTGATCCAGGTGATGGCACTGATCCAGGTGATGGCACTGATCCAGGTGACGGCACTGATCCAGGCGATGGCACTGATCCAGGCGATGGTACTGATCCGGGTGATGGCACTGATCCGGGTGATGGCACTGATCCAGGCGATGGCACTGATCCAGGTGATGGTACTGACCCAGGCGATGGCACTGATCCAGGTGATGGTACGGATCCGCTTCCGCATTGTGGTGATGCAACACTGAACTATGGGCAACTGAGTTATGGCGCTACTGAGTGTGTCAGCGGCACTAAGAATAACTTCTATGTTTGGGTAGAAGACGACAATACTCAGTTAAGTATTGTGGCCAGTGGTGGTGACGGTGATGCCAACCTTTACTTCAATGCCGATAGCTGGGCAGACAGCTCTAATGCACAGGCTCGCTCTGAGCAGGTGGGTAACGAAGAAGTTCTGACCGTTACTGCAAATCGTGGCTGGCGTTACATCACGGTTCAGTCTGCCAGTTCGTTTGACGGTGTTTCACTGGTAGTGAATCTGGGTGGCAGTGATACAGTAACGCCTGTGCCTGAGAGTGATGTTCCGAATCAATGCCAGTCTTCAGGTCCGGTGAAGTATACCGAGCTGACTTCCGGACAGGCGCTGTGCAGCGAAACCAATGCACGGAATGATTACTACATTTTTGTAGAAGAAGGAACTAGCAGTCTAACCCTGGAAACCGATCACGGTACAGGCAACGTCAGTGTTTATGGTCGCAGTGGCTCATGGCCGACCAACTCAAGCTATGAAGTACAGTCTACCAACGCCGGTAACAAGGAGAAATTGCAGATTAATAACCCGCCTCAGGGTTGGTACTATTTCATTGTAGAGAGTGATCCAGAGTCCAGTGGTGTCGCTGTTCTGGCAACCATGCAGTAATGGACAGGGTGGCGTGCCTGGCACGCCACCTGCTTAAACCTTTTAATAAAAACAACTGCCAGTGAAGTAGGAAAGTGTGATGAAAAAATGGGCGTTTCTGTTGTGCATTGTACCAGCCATAGCCTTTGCTCAAGCAAGGAGTCAGGCTGACATATTACTTGATCACCTGCAGATAGAGCAGCAGACCAGGGTCATTGAACGACAGCTTCAGTCTCGTTATGTCCACCTTCTCAAAGGTTATGAAATCCCTCCCAATCAATGGGAGTTGGAGAAAAAGTATCAGGAGCGGGCTTTTAATCTGGCCAAAGATCGTTTGAATCCTGAAGAGCTCAAACCCCTGATGATCGAAAAAGTAGAATCCATTTATTCAAAAGAAGAGCTGGTTCAGCTCAATGTGTTTTTCAGTAGTGAAGTCGGTCAGAAGTTTTTACGTAAACAATCCCGATTGCTCGATGGTCTGAATCAGGTGGTAAGAGGTGAGCAGATGCTGATTGAGGAAGTTTATAAAAACCTTGTCAAGGAGTTTGTGAAGTCAGCAGGTCTGCAACCCATTGGTAGCCCCAATAATCGACCTGTCTTGCCAATTCCCGCACAAAGACCACCGCTTTCTGCGCCTCCTTCCAGGCCAGCACCTTCTGAGTAATCAGAGTCGGCGAACGAATTCGAGAATGAGCCCCCTTTGCCACAGCCGTGTCTGTGGCTTTTTTAAATGTTCTGGAATCTTTTCTGAAAAAAGCAACCAATGGACAGCACTTTCGTGAAAAGAATTAGCAAGGCTGGTATTGAGTTTGACTGTAAGCAAACGCCCTTTAGCTGTCAGTCTCAGATGCAATTTAAAGGCTAATGAGGTGTTGAGCGAGTAAAGAGTTTTGCTTTCTGCATGAAATGGGTTCGAAAGCTTGAAGTGCTTAGATCAAACTTCAAAAAAACCTTCCTGATACAAAAGCAATAAGTGGGCTGCGCTCCATCCAAAATTAGTCGCTCCCTGCATTTCACCGGTTTCGGGGTTGTAGTTCTCTCGTATAGGCTGGTTACCAGTCAGCCCCTTGGCATTTTTCAAAAGCTTGTGCGCGAGTATGCTTGCTTCTTTGTGATACCCATAATTTTTGATTGCCACCAGTCCAAAATACAGTTGGTCTAGCCAGACTCGTCCTCGCCAGTACGCTTCAGGGTTATAGGCCGGGTTTGAGCGGGCTGCAGTTCCCAGGGGAACAGGGGTATTAAATTCCTTTTCATCCAGCATGTTTTTGATGACAGCGCTGGCCTGTCTGTCAGTGGCCAGGCCTGTAAACAGTGGTGTCCAGCCTTCGGGCCCCCGGCCACGACTGGTCAGGAGCGGTTTTTCTTTATTAGAGTCGGTTAGACTCCGGTCATAAAAAAAGCCGCTGATTTCATCATAAAACTGGCTACAGATAACAGGCTCCAGCCACCGGGCCTGAACAGCAAAGTCTCTGGCAATGGCGGTTTGGCCCAGTTTTGTAGCAAAACGGGATAAAATCTGTTTTTCCTGACAAAGGTAGGAGTTTATATCCACCGAGACCTGATCCAGAATATAGCCACTGGTATTGTTATGTTTGTCTTTTACCGTTTTTATCTGCGATGGCCATTCATCGATTGTGTGATCCGTATCGTCATCAATAAACCCAAAACGAGCGGCATTATCCATTCCGGATTCCCACGAGCAGGCTATGCGAACCGAGAGGGAATCCTTGGAGAACAGGTTTTCAGGATGGAGGGTGGCACCATAAGCTACCAGTGGATTTTCGGGAGGTCGGCGGTTTCTGTACCACCAGAAATGATATCGACAGAGCTTTGGAAATAAGCCTTGGAACCAACCAGCAGCTTGTTCGGGGTGCTCTTTGTACAAGGCCTCAAAGACGGCTTCAACGGCCCAGGAAGCCAGAGAGGGTTTGCTGTTTCTTTCATTCCAGTTTTCACTGTCGAATCCATGTTCAGAGGGTGATTCCTGAACAGAAGGCTTTCGTTCACAGCTCTGGTTAAAAAAGATCGTATCAATCAACATCCCTTCATCCTGAGGGCGAACCGGGTCGTCTGTCTGAATCTGGTAGTCAAAAACCGCATCAATAGAGGCCTTTGCCAGCCAGGGATCCAGACTGGCCATGGCTCTGACCATTTTCCAGCTGTCCCAGGGCCAAAGGCCATTGAACCAGCGAAAACTGTTAGAAGGGGTTAGCCCTGAGTGTTTAATGGCACCAGCGGGCGATCGCCAGTTACCCATCAGAGTTTCAATACACTTGACGGCCAGCCGATTGATGTCTGAAGAGTGAAGCTTCCCGGTTTGAAGTGTTTGTTGAAGATAACGCTGCCATCGCTGCTCTGTCTTTGAGATATACGTTTCTGGTGACTGGAATACCTCATCAATAAAGGCTTTTTCCCTGCTGATTTCTTCCGCTGAAAATAAATAAGAATGTGTCGTGTATAGAACGATACTGTCTTGGCCTGAAAGTTGAATGCAGGCTTCAGAGAGGTAGTGGCTTCCCCCACTGTGGGTGCTGTTGACACAATCTATATTTCGTTTGATCAGAAACCCTGAATGTCCTGAAAACAGCATATCGCTGGTGGCTCTTAACCGTTCAAAGGTCGCTTGAATGTCGTGGCGGTTCAACCGCCAGTATCGATTCCATTCAGGGAATTGTTCATTAACCGTTTTTTGATCATCCCATTGCTCCAGAAAAGAGCCGGACCAGCTCAATTTCAGCTTTCTTGTATGAGGGGTTTTATTCTCAATTTGGGTTGTAATCAGGCTGGTACGGTGTGAAATAAAGTGCAATTCAAGGGTGAGTTTAACTGTATCGTTCTCGAATATTTGCTGTAGTTTCCCGGGTAAACTCACTCTGGTGCATTGTTGTGGCGTAAATACTGCGGGTTGATTCCGGGTTAAATCAAAAATAGTGAGCTGATCAAAGCATTCAGCAAGATACACCGTGTATTCTTCGGCGATAATCGCCGGTCCGGTGAATGCACAAAGAGTGTCGTTTTTATCGGGTAAGAGGTAGCCATGCCAACTGCCATTGTCCATGAAATGGTTGAATTTCTGATTCTGATAAGAATCAAAAACACAGTGGGCGCTGGGCTTGCCAGTGCGATCAATAACGTTGGCGTAGGTAAGCGGCATGAATTGTGTTCAAAATAAAAAAAACACCAACCGGAGTTGGTGCAAAGGGTGGATAGAAGGTTGGGGCGCCCGAAGGCAAACCCCGTTCAGGATAAAGTGTGATTAGAACCTCTGTGTGTAGTTGGCGTAAATGGTCCGGCCTTTAATGCTATAAAGCTCAGCGTTATAGGTTTTTCCATCATCTTCAAAAGAAGGTTCTTCGTCGAACAGGTTTCTGACACCCAGACTGGCTGTAGCATCCCAGGGCAGGTTTACTCGATAGTTAAGAGTGAATGTAGTATATGCAGAGATATGGCCGTCTTTCTTTAGAGAAAGAACCTTGCCATTGTCATCGTAGCTGACATTTTCATCCTCATACTGACTGGCAATATAGTAGGCTGACAATGATACGCGATGCATGTCATTTGGTGTGTTATATCCGACTGTTGCATTTGCTCTGTATTCAGGAAAACCATTCAAACCAGCATGGTCATAAGCCTTCTTATCAACAGAGTCAGCATACTTATAATCAAAGATGTAACTACCGGCTACAGAGAAGTCCATCTGACCATAGTGCTGGAGATCAAGGTCATACTCAACAGACGCATCGAGACCTCTGACTTCTCTTTCAGAAATATTGATGCTACCAGTGATTATTTCCTTTATATCACCGTTGTTTTGACGGATAACATATTCGGAAGAGTTATTCTTGGCTTCTTCTCGAAGTAAGAAATCTTCATCTACCTGTTGAATGAGATCCTCTGTTTTGATCTGGTAGAGATCAAGCCTTAAGGTTAAGTCTTCAATTGGTTCGTAAACTGCACCTAGCATCAAAGTAGATGTTTCTTCAGGCTTTAAATCTTTATTTCCTTTACTTGTTATTGCTGCTTCATAAATGGTCTCAGGACAAGCAGTATCTGAAATCCCATTAGCCTGACAAGTTTTGTAATCGTAAACTTCGGAATAGCCGGTGCTAGCGGGAGTGAAAAGGTCACTGAAGTCAGGTGCTTTGAAGCTTGTTCCGTAACTGCCTCTAAGCATAAGATTGTCAAATGGGGTGTAGCGAATAGCCACTTTGGGGTTCGTGGTATTGCCGAAATCACTGTATCTATCCTGACGTAAAGCTAAGTTGACTTCTACTTGGTCGGTAACAGGGAGGAGAGCTTCAGCAAAGCCAGCTTTAATGGTTCTGTCGCCACTATAAGTCCCACCAAAGACTCCAGCTATATCGCCAGAGTCTGATAATGGATCAAACTTGTTTTCAAGCTTGTAGGAAACATATTGAGCTCCCAAATAATAACTGATCTGCCCACCAGGTAACTCACCAGCACTAAAACCAAATCCACCAGAAGCTGTTTTACTGTCTACATCAACATCTGTAACCCAAGTATGACGAATTTCATTTATGTACTTAGAGTTAATGTCTCCATTCGTCTGAAAGAAGTCTTCCTTTTCGTTTGCTAACTCCTCTAATTTCACAGTGTTAACCATGTTAGTGCCGTTAGAGGTGTAAGTGCTTTTGCTTTGCATGTAGTTGATATTCCATTCGAAATCATCAACAAAATTTAATTCAAGAGAGCCCTTCAAACCCATGTGCCCACTTAAGTCTACGCCTTCAATTTCATAGACACGATTGCCTAGAACATCGAAGCGATATCTTACTGTTGCAGATCCCCTGTCTTCTGCTTTCAGGTTTAGGTTATTTGGATCAAAACCGTTATCCTGAAAGAACTTGGCACCGCCTGGCTTACTGGAGTCCATGGTAAATTGTACAGGAACAGGAGCAGCAGTATTGGCTGTATTTCTCAAGCCAAAACTAATCCCACCGCTGAACTCAATACTATTTCCAAGGTCGTAACTTCCTAGAATATTGACCATATCCCTTTTCATTTCAGGAGTAAGATCTGCTTCTGCTGTATAGTCATAAGCACAATATGTGTTGATACTATCTTTTTGTTTGAATGGGCCGTAAAAGTTCGTTTTATTCTGGCATGAGCCAGCTATTGGCTGATATGAACCTCCACCATTTTGATAAGTGTTTCTTCCAAAAGTTGAAACTCCATAGGCGTCGTTTATGAACTCTGAATTAAGCCCGGTTGCCTTTGTATAGTCTCGATCAGCGGAGACAATATTGCCAGATTCATCATGTTCATAGCTAATCAGCATGTTGCCCTTATCGTTTGAGCCACCCCAAAGTAATGAAAAGGAATCCTCGTCACCACCTTCTCCATCAGGTCTCGAACCACCAACAGATAACTGTAAGCCATCAAAATCCTTTTTCATAATAATGTTTACTACACCTGCCACAGCATCAGAACCGTAAATAGCTGATGCTCCATCAGGCATGATTTCAATTCGTTCAACAGCGGCTGCTGGAATTGAGTTTACATCGACAATGCCGCCATACATTACACCCGACCATGGCACACGACGACCGTCTATTAAAACCAGAGTATTTTGAGCTCCCAGTCCACGCAGATTAATCGTGGCTTGGCTTCCCCAGGAGTTATTGCCTTGAGCAGAGTAGGAGCCGAGAGAATTATAACTAGTGCTTTGAAGTACATCTGCAACAGTCATTAAACCACTGTCTTCAATGTCTTCTCGGCTGATTACCGTGATTGGAGTAGCACCCTCAACATCAATTCGCGCAATACGTGAACCGGTGACTGTAATCTTCTCAATCTTTTCAACTTCTTGAGAACTGTCTTCAGCAAGAGCGGGGAAGCTGTAGCCAGTCATCACTGCAGTGATGGCTGTGGCGAGCAGCGTCTTCCTTGGGATTTCCATGTGTGTGCGTACCTGTATCTTTTGTTGTTATTTTTTTCTTACGATTCTATTAAACAATAAAGCGAATACTGTATACAATATCCATGTATAAAGAATATTGTATACAATCTATGTGAATGCAATTCATGTTCCATGAAATGGGAACGGTGTCACATTTCTGTAAACTGAATGTCAAAATGAACAATAAAAATAAACACGACAGTCACGAGCTGGTTGCTGAAAGTGAAAGAGGCAGGCAGGAATCCCTGTCTCTTAAAGAACGACTGGCTGAGCGGGATGGCATTCCGGGGATTCTTGAAGATTACTCTGTGAATGGCATTGGTAAAGAGAGCCCCAGGGCTTGTTGCTTTAACTATTCAACACGTACGGAAGCGCTGAAGAATCAACCTACTCAGTCAGTCAACTATCTGGATCTCAATGGTTTCTGGAAATTCAATCTAGTCACCTGCCCACTAGACAGGCCTGCCAACTTTTATAGTGCTTCTTATGATGACAGTGAGTGGTCATCTATTAAGGTGCCCGGAAACTGGGAAGCCCAGGGTTTTGATCATGCTATTTATCTGGATGAACGTTATCCCTTTCCTTCAAGGTGGCCAAAGGTTCCCAGGGATTACAACCCAACGGGCAGCTTTCGAAAGCACTTCACAATGCCTGAAAACTGGGATGGCAGTGAGGTGTTTCTTTATATAGGAGGAGCACGATCTGCACTGATAGTCTGGGTCAATGGTGTGCCAGTGGGGTACTCTCAAAACGCCAAAAGCCCTGCGGAATTTCGTATAACACCCTATCTCAAGACCGGGGAGAACCTGATCGCTCTGCAAATCTACCGCTGGAGCAACGGCAGCTATCTTGAAAAGCAGGACATGCTCGATATGTCAGGGTTAGAGCGTGAGGTCTATCTCTACAGAACCCACTCAGTACGTTTATATGACGTGCATTTTGAGGCATTACTGAATACCCGAAATCAGTCTGGGCAGCTAAAACTGGAGGTTGGTCTTAAGCGGTATGATCCATCTTCCGACCCGTCGTCATCGATTGACTATCGTGTACAGGTTGAAGGTTATTTACCCGGCCATCAGCCAGGTATTGATCAGCCTGTCTTTATTCTTTCCCGTTCAGCGGATGTTGAGGCACAGGAATCATGCCTCTCTTTTGAGCATGCTCTGGAGGAGGTGCATCCTTGGAGTGCAGAAACCCCTGCGTTATATACACTGCTGATTACTCTGTTTGATCAGCGTGGCAATGAGCTTGAAGCCATCAGGCAGCATGCTGGTTTCCGAAAGGTTGAAGTGATCAATGGCATTCTGACCGTCAATGGTGCTGCAATTCATATAAAAGGGGTTAATCGTCACGAAACCGACCATCGATTTGGGCATTACGTTCCCCGTGAGGTGATGGAAGAAGATATCCGGTTGATGAAGGCCAACAATATTAATGCTGTCCGTACCAGTCACTATCCCAGTCATCCCTATTGGTATGAGCTTTGCGATCGTTATGGTCTTTATGTGGTCAGTGAAGCCAATATTGAATCTCACCCCCTGGCTTTGTCGGAAGAAACCCAGATTGGCAATGATCCCACCTGGCTGCCGGCTCATCAGGATCGTTTACAAACCATGGTCGTTGAACACCGTAATCATCCCTCTGTGATCATCTGGTCACTGGGCAATGAAGCAGGTCACGGTTGTGTCTTTAGGAGTCTTTACTATTGGTTGAAGTCGTTTGACCCAGGTCGTCCGGTTCAATATGAACCTGCCGGTCAGGATGAGTACACCGATATCATCTGCCCCATGTACCCTTCGCTGGATCGATTACGGTCTTTGGCAGAATCACAGAATGACAGACCTGTGATCATGATTGAATACAGTCATGCCATGGGTAATTCAGTGGGGATTCTTGCGGATTACTGGCATTTGCTGGACCAGCACCCCCGATTGCAGGGAGGTTTTATCTGGGAGTGGTGTGACCATGCACTTGAATTGCAGGATGAATCCGGAAAGCGCTTTTGGGGTTATGGGAAGGATTATCATCCGGATCTGCCAACGGACGGCAACTTTATGAACGACGGTCTTCTGGCTGCTGACCGGACACCGCATCCACATTTGGAAGAGGTAAGATCAGTTTATCAGCCGGTCAGAGTCAAATTCGAAACGTGCACTCTCAATGAGTGCCTGAATGAGTGCCTGAATGAGTGCTTGAATGAGTGCCTGAATGAGTGCTTGAATGAGTGCTTGAATGAGTGCTTGAATGAGAGTCTGGTTGTCGAATTACAGATTGAAAATCATTACGATTTTATCGCTCTGGATCATCTTGAATTGCATTGCGAGTTATTGAGTAATGGCTTCGGGATACAATCACGACAATATGTGCTTCCAAAAACACCCGCAAAAGAGTCTTCCAGATTGGTGTTGTCGTTTGACCTCTCTGAAATAAATTCTGAAGATGAGCTCATACTGACCCTGAACTTTCAGGTCAATGGTTCAGCCAATACTTCAGGGCTACTGGTTTCTGGTCATAAAGTGGCATGGAGTCAGATCCTTTTACAGTCGCCTGCCAGCCATAGTGTGTTCACAGATTTGACGGGTCCTGAGTGTTTTCAGACGTCGAAATCGATCTGGATCAGTAACAAAGAGGTGGAAATTGAATTCTGTCGTGAAACCGGGACATTAAAGCGCTATCAAGTCAGTGGACAATCCATTGTGAACAGTGGACCGGTCATTAATTGCTTCAGAGGTCTGACCGACAATGATTTGGGCTGCAATACTCAGGAAAAATCCCAAGTCTGGCAACAGGCATCGAAGAACCAACAATTTAAATTCTGTGATCTTGTGACAAAAGAATCTGGATTGATTCAGATAAACACCCTTTTTCACTTACCGGATGTGAATGCCAGTCTGACAATCAATTATTTAATAAACGATCGGTGTCAGATAAAGGTGAGTACCCGGTTGGCGTTGACGGGTGAGAAGGATTTGCCCGATATGCTGCGATTTGGTTTGCAGCTGAGGTTGAATAGCCATTATGAGCAAATGAGCTGGTATGGGAGAGGTCCTGGTGAAACCTATGTCGACCGAAAGGGGCTGCCTCTGGGAATCTATCAGGAGAAAGTCGGGGATCAGTTTCATCGTTATCCCAGGCCACAGGAAAGTGGAAACAAAAGCGATGTTCGCTGGGCTCAATGGCTGAATGAAGAGGGCTCGGGCATCCGGTTTGAAGCAGAGTTGGACCGGCTGAATGTTTCTGCCTGGCCCTTTGAGGCATCGGAGCTGGATTTTAAACCCGACCTCTCCGGCGAGTGGGGAGCATCTGGTCTGACGCCGTTAACCCGTCGCCATGGAGCAGACATTAAAGAATCGGAAATCATTACAGTCAATATTGATTTGATGCAGGCGGGGGTAGGGGGACAGAACTCCTGGGGAGCTGAATTACTGCCTGAGTACCGGGTGCCTGCCAGAGACTATGAATTTTCATTTGTGATCGAAGCTATTTCGTCATGAAGAAACGTGAAATAACAACAAGAAACCAGTAAGCAATGGAATTGGAAATGAAAAGAGTAACGAAAGGATACCTGCCATCTCTGCTAAAAGCGTCGCTTTTTGCCGTCCCCATCTTATTATTCGCTGGTTGTGCTCCGCTATCAGAAACGGAACCTGAAAAAGCAGCCAACACATCAGATGCCATTATTAAAAGCGTGAATGATCATCGGGAATATCATTATCTGACCATGGAAAACGGTGTCCGGGCACTTCTGGTGTCGGATCCCAATACCGATAAAGCTGCCGTATCCATTGATGTTAATGTCGGTAGCTGGGCCGACCCCCAAGGCAGAGAAGGGCTGGTGCACTTTCTGGAACATATGCTGTTTTTAAAAAGTGAAAAATACCCGGAGCTGGACGGCTATCGTGAGTTTATTCGCAGCAGGGGCGGGACGAATAATGCGACAACCTATGCTCAAAACACCAACTACTATTTTGAGATTAATGCGGATGATCTGCAACCAGCCCTGGATCGTTTAGCCTATTCAGTGGCTAAACCCATTCTTGATAATAAATATGTGGATCGCGAGCGTAATGCCGTGGATTCTGAGTTCCGACTGAACTTTAAAAACGATGGTTGGAGAAAGTACATCACAGAAGGCATGGTCAGTCGTGACGATCATCCTTATTCCTCATTCAGCACCGGGAATCTGGATACCCTGAACAACAATGATGGTCAGTCACTGCTGGCAGATCTCAAAGCACTGCATCAGGAATACTATGTGGGCAGTAATATGGCAGTGGTTGTTTACGGTAAAGAGCCCCTGACAACGCTGGAATCCTGGGCTAATGCTTCACTCAGTAGTATTAAAGCAGGCAGGGGCTCGGTGTATGACCATGAGGAGCCTTTCAGGGAAGATCAACAAGGTGTAAGAATTAATATTGAAACTCTGGCAGACAGCTACGATCTGAAACTGGTGTTCTCGCTGCCAACAACCCTGAATGCCTATAAAGTCAAACCGCTTCATTATCTTTCCAAAGTGATTGGTAATGAAGGGCCGGGCAGTCTTCACAGTGTTTTGAAAGAAAAAGGCCTGATTGAAAATCTATATGCCTATGGTTGGGACTATTCAGGAGCATTCAGTGAGCTCGAAGTTGCACTGGAACTAACAGAGGCCGGTTATAATCAGTTGGACTTTGTGACTGAAGCCACCTTCTCTTACCTGAATCTGCTACGTGAACAGGGCGTTTCCGAGTCACTGTATCAACAGGCTGCCAGCCTCGCAGCTATTGATTTCCAGTTTCAGGAACAAAGCCGCCCCGTGGATTACGCCACAGAGATCTCCCAAAGACTGCAGTACTATCCTGCCAGTCATGCACTATTCCTGCCTTACAGTTTGGAATCCTATGAGCCTGAATTGATTCAGAGTTATCTGGACAAACTGACGCCTGAGAGGGTGAGGCTAGTCGTATCGGCAAAAGAAGTGGAAGTCGATCAGGTCGAACCTTTTTATCTGACCCGTTTCGGGGTAAAGCCGCTTTCAGAGGATTTTCTTAAGCGACTTTCAGCGCCTGCTGCTGTGGAAGGGTTAACGGTTCCTGCCACCAATCCCTACATACCTGACGATTTCACCGTGTTGTCTGCAACTGGCTCAGAGCAGTTAGCGCCTTCCTTGTTGATTGAGCAGCCGGGTTTACGACTCTGGCATCTTCAGGACCAGACTTACCAGCAACCTAAGTCAGACTTGAAAGTGCATTTCTCAACCCCTGTCGTCAGTCAGTCGGCCAATGAAATGGTCAAGTCCTGGCTGTTGGGCAGACTTTATCTCAAGTTACTCAATGAAAGGACTTACCTGGCTTCCCAGGCCGGTATGACCTTCTCCCTTTGGCCCACATCTTCCGGTCTGGAAATGTCTTTGTCAGGGTATCAGCAAAAACAGCCACAACTGCTGAACTCTGTGCTGGAAACACTTCAGTCTGAGTCTTTCAGTGAGGAGGCATTCCAGGGTGTCAAAACCGCTTTGGCTCTGGACCTGAAGAACTCGTCCTTAAATACTCCGGATGATCAAGCCTATGATGCGCTATGGAATCTGATCAATGTCGACCGGTTCAGCTATGAAGAAGCTCTTGAGTCGTTGAACACCGTTTCTCTTGAGGAACTCAATGCTCACCGCAAAAAAATATTTGAGCGGGCCCATCTGGATATTCTTGCTCATGGCAATGTCTCCAGGCAGCAGGCGCTGGCCTATGCAGACAAACTGAAATCTCTGGTCGGGCAGCCGGCACAACCCTATAAAAGTTCTATCTATGATCTGAAGGCGCAGGAGACACTGAACCTGCAACTGGATATTGATCATACGGATTCAGTCTCTGTTCTTTACTATCAGGCGAAAGAGGAGGATGTAAAAAGTCACGCACTTTATGCCTTGTTGGGTGAAATGCTGGGGTCTGATTTCTTCAGGGAGTTACGCACCAAGCAACAGTTAGGCTATGTCGTCTGGGGTGGGGCGAACCGTATTAAGGATCGTCCAGGGCTGGCATTTCTAATACAGTCACCCAATACGAATCCTGATGAACTGAAGAACAGAATGCTGACTTTCTTTGATGAGCAGCAGAAAGAAATTAAATCTCTGGAGAGTGAAACGTTAGAGACCTATAAACAGGGGCTGGTTGATGACTTGCTCAAGAAAGATCTGAGCCTCACTAAAAGAACGAACCGGTTCTGGCGTTACATCAGCAGTGATGAAATCGACTTCGGCGAGACCGTAAAGTTTGCCCAAGCGATTGGTGATATCACCAAAGAGGAGCTGGTTCGGGTCTATGATTCAGCCTTGCTGAGCGAAGATGCATTATCTCTTGAAGTGAAAAGCTATGGCACTCGACATCAGAATGAAGGGAACGATGTAGAAGAGAGTACAGTCTGTGTGGGATTATCCTGCATTGAAATGACGGGTGTGCCTAAGACATAAAGGATAATGGAAGCCCGGTGGCAGGGCTTCCATTGAGGTCGAATTTAAACAGCAGCGGTCTTTAACTTCAAATAAGCCCGCTCTTCCTCATTCATCATGGGAGCCAACTGTTCATAAACAGTCTGGTGGTAGTGGTTGAGCCACTGTCGTTGAGAGCGGCTCAGTTCTTCTACATTGATTGCCCGGGTACAAATTGGTGCGAGAGTGATGGCTTCAAAACTCAGGAAGGAGCCAAACTCTGTTTCTGAATGCTCTTTGACCAACATGATATTTTCTATGCGTACACCATGGATCCCTTCGCGATAGATGCCGGGCTCATTGGTGATGATCATGCCAGGTTTGAGTGGTTCATTAATCAGCTTTTGACTGAAACCCTGGGGCCCTTCATGCACATTCAGGAAAAAGCCTACGCCGTGACCGGTGCCGCAGCCGTAATCAATGCCTTCTTTCCAGAGTGGTCCTCTGGCCAGTATGTCGAGATTGCAGCCACAGGAGCCTGTTTTAAAAACGGCTGTGGTCAGATCCACATGACCCTGAAGCACGAGAGTGTAATCTTTCTTCTCCTGTTCCGTCAGATCCCCATAAGAGAAGGTTCGGGTAATGTCTGTGGTGCCATCCGGGTACTGACCGCCAGAATCCACCAGGAAAAAGCTGCCTGGCTGAACGGTGACATCCGACTCATCGGAGGCTGCGTAGTGCATCATGGCTCCGTGTTCTCTGTAACCGGCAATGGTTCGGAAACTGTCTTCCTTGTAACCTTCCATTTCAGCGCGGAGTTGGGTCAGTTTGGCTTCGGCTGACAGTTCGGTAACGTTGCCGCCCGGAACCTCTGACTCCAGCCATTTCATAAACCGAACCATGGCAACGCCGTCTTTACGCAATGCTTGTCTGAAGTGTTCGATCTCGGTTTCATTCTTGATCGCTTTCATCGCAGTGCTGGGATTTTTTCCTTCTACCGCAGTCACTGAGTCAGGCAGAGCGTCAAAAATGGCTCGACTGGCTTTGGCAGGATCCAGTAATACACTGGCGTCGTCTGGTAATTGTGACAGAGAGGCCCAGACATTTTCGTAAGGCTGAGTCTCAACACCCGATTCGGCCAGATACTTTACCAGTTGATCGTCCAGCTTTTCAGAGTCAACAAACACGGTGGCCTGCTCATGGCCGACCAGTAAATAGCTGATAAAAACCGGGTTCATCGATACATCACTGCCACGCAGGTTAAGCGACCAGGCAATATCGTCAAGCGTCGACAGTAAATGGTAACCGGCATTTTTTTCTGTCATGACACTGCGAAGTGCTGACAACTTTTCCTGACAGCTTTTTCCTGCATAGCGATCTTCATGACGGAAAATCGCTTGAACAGGCAGTGCAGGGCGCTCTTCCCAAACAGCTGACAGCAAGTCATCGTCTGAGCTCAGTGTCACTGGTTTATCAGCGAAAGCATCTAACAAGCCCTTAGCCTGATTCTGACTGATGACTTTTCCGTCAAAGCCAATGACGGCGTTGTCCGATAACGTGTCTGCCAGCCACTCATTCAAAGACGGTACGCCCGGGTTAAACATTCGGAAGAGTTTGATGCCGGAACCTTCGAGTTCTTTTTCGGCCTGAATAAAGTAGCGGCCGTCGGTCCATAGACCGGCTTCTTCGCGGGTGACAACCAGTGTTCCGGCTGAACCGGTAAAGCCTGACAGCCAGGCTCTGCCCTTCCAGTAGTCTGCAACGTATTCACTGTTGTGAGCATCGTTGCTGGGCAGAATCCAGGCATCGACCTGCTTTTTTTGCATCAATTCCCGGAACTGACGAACTCTTTCTCTAATGGTATTCATGATCTTTCTTGTTCCACAGGTGCTTTTATCGGTCGTTATAGCTGCCATCTTGCAGCCTTCTGAGATTCAAAGAGTTTTGACTGTCAATGGCCGGTGGTAACAGGGCCTCGGGAATATTCTGATAACAGACGGGGCGGAGGAAACGCTGAATAGCGGATGATCCTACCGATGTTGTTCGACTGTCTGAGGCTGCCGGGTAAGGGCCCCCATGCACCATGGTATGGCAGACTTCAACACCGGTAGGAAAACCGTTGAACAGAATTCGACCGGCTTTTAATTCCAGCTCCTGAAATAAGGGTTTAGCCATACTGTGATCATTTTCATCACAGTACAGAGTGACGGTGAGCTGACCTTCCAGGCTGCGGGTGATATGCAGCATGTCCTCAAGGTCTGTGCAGCGAACCACCACCGCTGAGGGACCAAAAACTTCTTCAGAGAGTGTTTTGTCGTTTAAAAAGGTCTCAGAAGAGACACTGAACAACATGGGGTGGCATTGGTTGGGCGCAATGGCAGACTTGCAGGGGGTGTGAACAGTCATGTCATTTTTACTGAGCAGTTTATCGACCTTTTGGGCGTAGTTCCTGAAAATGCCGGGAGTCAGCATAGTCTGGGGTTCTGCTTCATCGAGTCTTTGGCCAATGTCGTCCAGTAAAGCGTCCAGCTCGGGACTGTCGATGGCAATCAGCAATCCTGGATTGGTACAAAACTGGCCTGCGCCCATGGTGAGAGAAGCGCAATACCCTTCAGCGAATTCACCGGCTTTTGTTTTCAGGGCTTCAGGAAGCAGGTAAACCGGATTGGTGCTGCCCATTTCAGCAAAGACCGGGATAGGTTCTGGACGGGCTGCAGCGTGTTTCATAAGAGCTTCGCCACCTGCCTGTGACCCTGTGAAACCAACGGCTTTGATAACCGGGTGGGAGACCAGTTGCTGTGCCACTTCGAAACCCTGGTCAAAGAGCAGAGAAAAAACACCCGGATGCAGGTCGCAATCTTTCACGGCCTGCTGAATCGCCAGACCTATGATTTCAGAGGTGCCCGGGTGAGCATTGTGCGCTTTTGCAATAACCGGAGCCCCTGCGGCCAGAGCTGAGAGGGTATCGCCACCCGCTACTGAAAAAGCCAGCGGAAAATTACTGGCTCCGAATACGGCTACAGGCCCCAGCGGGACATAGCTTCGGCGTAAGTCAGGTCGAGGTAATGGCTGTCGATCGGGCAGGGCAGAATCCAGGGCGGGCGTTTGCCAGAGACCGCTTCTGACCACTTCTGCAAACATCTTTATCTGCCCGATCGTTCTGCCTTTTTCACCTTGAATCCGGGCGGCGGGTAATCCGGTTTCGGAACCGGCAATGGTGACCAGTTCATCATCGAGTTGTTCAATGTGATGGGCAATGGTGTCTAAAAAATGAGCGCGCAGCTCTGCAGAGGTTTGACGGTAACTCTGAAACGCTTCGGTCGCCAAAGCGCAGGCCCTGTCTACGTCAGCAGAGGTAGCGCTGCCATAAACAGGGCCTGTTTCTTTATTCGTTGCCGGATTAATGGCTTGAAATGAGCTTTCTTGTCCCTGGATCTGATCTTGACCCAATAACAGTTTTCCTGCGATTGACATGAGGTTCCTCGTTTTTTTTTATTGTGTTCATTCCTTTGGCACCCAGTGCTTCAGGAATGTGTTCCTCTCCCATGGCCGTTGGCTGAACGTCCCATGGCTATGAAGCAGCTACCTGACTGAATGGATAGCTTCAGTCGTGTAGCTGTTTCTGACTGTCTATGGCTGCAGGCGATTTGGCGACAGATATCCAGAACAAATCAGGAGGACTGGTTTTGCTTCAGATAGCCAACCAATGCGTCATACGACTCCAGAATATGTTCTTTGGTTAACTGAGCTGCCAGTTCTGCATCGCCCTTGGCGCAGGCTTCAAATATGCCCATATGCTCTTTTCTTGCCGTATCCATGCCGTCTGTAAGGATCAGCTGGGCACGAAGATAAGGGTCAACCCGGTCAATAGCACCGTCAATCACCTTAAGGTGGTAGGGACGGTTGGAGTCTCTGTAAAGAGTTTCATGGAACAGCCGGTTCCATTCCCCCCATCGAGCGGGATCGGTTTCATCACTGAATGCATCGCAATACGCACGAGCTTCTTCCAGTGTTTCCTGGGTCATATTCTCAACGGCCTTGACCATAATCAGCGGCTCAAGGTTGGCTCTGAGTTCATAAATTTCCGCCACCATATCGGTAGACAGTGGTGTTACCACATAACCTTTATGACGTTGATTGAACACCAGCCCCTGGCTTTCCAGGCGCATCAAAGCTTCCCTGACAGGTATCCGGGAAACATTAAACAGTTTGGCAACATGTTCCTGTTTAACCGCTTTACCTGCCGGTAAACGACCACTGATGATTTCATCCCTGAGCGCATTAAAAATAATTTCTGAAGACGAAGCGGTCTTGGTCAGATCTACAGCGCGAGATTTTATTTCTTCATACACAATCAATTTCCTTGTTGTTTATGAGAGGTGTTCTGCGAAAGCTCAGCGCCGGTTCTGAACACCCTCAAATACTGTGACTTGGTCAACAATTTCGACTTCTTATCCAACCGTTACATTGTATCTGAGAGTCAGAGGTAAAAAAAGTATTGCATATTGGATACAATATGCAATACCGTATGAGTACATTATTTCAACACAGATGACTTAACTCGGAAGATTCATAACGTATCCAGCTTATTGCTCAGCTGTTTTCCTGGGCTGATACATGTTGTTAACACGGTCCATGATGGTTGTTTGAATTCGTCTACAGCTTGTTGTTACGTCAAAAAAAGAGCTGGCGCGATAACGACAAGGGGTGTTCGTATAGAACAAAGAATGAACATCCCCGAATTTCTGCAACCGGTGTGCAGACCCGAGTGACTTTATGGTTTTGCGGATTAATTCTCTTGAAATCATTTTCCCTCATAGCTGATGGAAAGCTCATAGATAAAATAAGGAAATAAGAACAATGTGGTCAGGTGTTATTCCAGCAGTCACTACTAAGTTCAGTGACCAGGACCAGCTGGATCTTCCAGAGATGAAGCGTTGCTTTGAATATATGATGGCCGCTGGATGTGACGGCTTTATCGTAGGTGGCTCTCTGGGTGAAGGCTCTATGTTGAGTACTGAAGAGAAGCTGACAGTCCTTAAGCTGGCCAAGGAAGCCAGCCAGATTAAGCCAACCCTGTTAACCATCAATGAGGCCTCCACCCGCGATGCCTGTGCACTGGCAGAAGAAGCTCGCCGTGCCGGCGCCGATGGCCTGATGATTGTACCAAGCCCCATCTATCATACCGATGAGCGTGAAACAGTAACCGCTCTGCGAGCAGTTGCAGAAGCGGGTGATTTACCTGTTATGATATATTCTAATCGTGTCGCCTATCGTGTGGATGTGACAACGAAGATGATGAAAGAGCTGGCAGAAGATTCCCGTTTTGTAGCGGTAAAAGAAAGCTCTGATGATATCCGTCGCACAACAGACATTGTTAACGCACTGGGCGATCGCTATAACATTCTGACCGGTGTTGATAACCTCGCTTTTGAAGCGATTACAGCAGGCGCTGTGGGCTGGGTGGCCGGTCTGGTGGTGGCATTCCCAAGAGAAACGGTTGCCATTTATCAGCTGATCCAGCAAGGGCGCTACGAAGAAGCCAGAGCTATTTATCGCTGGTTCCGTCCGCTGTTGGATCTCGATGTTTCAACCTATCTGGTGCAGAACATCAAATTAGCAGAAGCCATTGAAATTGAATCGACTGAACAGGTTCGTGCACCAAGATTGCCCCTGGTTGGAGCAAGAAGAGCTCATGTTGAGGCCGTCGTCAGAGAAGCCATAGCCTGTCGACCAGTTCTGCCAGAGTGGCGTTGATAAAGAGTTAAACACGCAAGTTGTACAAGGTTGTCTAGGGGTCTGTCGGACTTTTTCTCGCTACGGTCGGCTAAGTCCGACAGACCCCTAAGTTTGCGTGGGCTTTGGTCTGATATTTGCTCAGACTCAGGTGATGAGAAAGCGGGAGGGATACCTTGAATAATGATGCAGTCGATGTCCTGGTGATCGGTGCCGGCATAATTGGTCTGACAGTGGCTGAAAACCTTGTGGCCCAGGGACTCCGCGTCAAACTGGTAGAGAAAGAGGAAGTTGCCGCAGGTGCCAGCAGAGGTAATGCGGCGGGTTTGGCGTTCTCTGACATCATGCCACTGGCATCCCCCGGAATGGTAAAGAAATCCATCAAATGGTTGATGGATCCTCTGGGACCGTTTTCGGTTGTGGCCGGTGATCTTCCTTACACATTGCCGTGGCTGCTGCGTTTTCTGCATGCCTCCCGCTCTTCACAATTCGAAAAAAGTATTGTCGGTCAAGCCAGTCTGATGGAGCTTGGGCAAACCAGCTTTCAGACCGTGCTGGAGCGAACCGGTCTGGTGAGTATGGTCAGGGATAATGGTGCCCTGCATTTATACCAGAGCCGGGAGAGTTACCAGAAAGATCTGGCAAACTGGCAATACAGAGCCAGGCACGGACTGGATTACTCATGCTACGTAGGTCAGGCGTTGCATGAGTTCCAGTCCGGCCTTTCAGACCGGTTTCAGGCAGGCATTTTTGTGCCTGCCTGGAGTTCAGTGTCTGATCCGGCAGATTACTGCCATGCCTTGTACAAACATCTTATTCGTCGTGGTGCATCCGTCGTCTACGGCAACGTTAAAAGTATTGATCCGGGTAATGGATTACACGACCGTACTGTAGAAGTGATCCTTGACAGTGGTCAGCAGCTGGAAGCCAGACAGGTGGTCATTGCCGCCGGACCCTGGTCCGCCGAACTCAGCAAGCAACTGGGCGACAAGGTTCCAATGGTAGGGGAGCGTGGCTACAACACGACGCTGCCCCAGGCTGCACTCTCCACTCCAATAGATCGTACGCTGGTATTCAGTGACCATGGGTTTGTTTTCACACCTCTTGAAAACGGCTATCGAATTGGTGGTGCCTCTGAGATTGCCCGACTGGGGCGGTCGCCTGATTATCGACGTTCCAGATTAATGGCAGAAAAGGCTCGTCATTTTCTAACCGGACTTGAAATAAAGGATGGTAAAGAATGGATGGGCGCCAGACCTTCAACCCCCGACACTCTGCCCGTCATCGACTACTCAACAAAATCCCGAAATATTGTTTATGCCTTTGGTCATGGTCATCTGGGTCTGACTCAATCGACGGCAACAGCGCAACTGGTATCAGAACTTTTGCTCAGGGAATCTCCGAGCATTGATATCGAGCCATTACAAGTGAAACGTTTTGCGTGGAGATAAAAATAACTATGGCACGGCATACCTTCTTTTGTATTGATGGACATACCTGCGGCAACCCTGTTCGTGTAGTGGCGGGTGGTGCCCCCAGGCTTCAGGGTAAAACCATGCTGGAAAAGCGTGCTCACTTTCTTGAAGCGTTTGACTGGATAAGAACAGGTCTTATGTTCGAACCCAGAGGGCATGATGTGATGTCGGGTTCGATTCTTATGGAACCCACCCGGCCAGATTGCGATGTGGCCATTCTTTTTATTGAGACCTCTGGCTGTCTGCCCATGTGTGGCCATGGCACGATTGGTACAGTCACTATAGCGATCGAAAATGGACTGGTGACGCCCAGGGAACCTGGTGTCCTCAAGCTTGACACACCGGCAGGTGTAGTGACTGCGCAATACACCATGAAAGATGGCTTGGTTGAAGAAGTTCGCATTACCAATGTTCCTTCTTTTCTATACCGGGAAGGGCTGACCGCTGATTGTCCCGGTTTGGGCGAAATGACAGTAGACGTGGCTTATGGAGGAAACTTCTACGCCATTGTGGATCCCCAGAAAAACTTCACTGATGTGGAAGATTACACCGCAGCGGATTTGATTCGCTTCAGTCCTTTATTGAGGACGGCACTCAATGAGAAATACTCATTTCAGCATCCTGTCCAGCCTGACATAAAGGGACTCAGCCATATTCTCTGGACCGGCAAACCAGCAGCCGAAGGTGTGACGGCTCGAAATGCGGTGTTTTATGGCGACAAAGCCATTGACCGGTCTCCCTGTGGCACAGGTACTTCTTCAAGAATGGCTCAGTGGGCAGCTCAGGGTAAGTTGAGTGTCGGTGATGAGTTTATCCATGAAAGCTTTATCCAATCAGTCTTCAAGGGACGGGTAGAAAGTAAAACGACAGTGGGTGAGTTTGAGGCGATTATTCCCTCCATTGCCGGATGGGCCAGAGTGACTGGCCATAACACGATTTTTATTGATGACCGTGATCCCTTTGCCCACGGATTCATAGTGAGGTAACCCCATGAGAAGTCGTCAAACCCTTCATGTGGTCAGTTGCCATGCAGAAGGGGAAGTGGGGGATGTCATTGTCGGCGGTGTAGCCCCTCCGCCCGGTGAAACGCTTTGGGAGCAGTCTCGTTTTATTGCGGAAGACAATCGCCTGCGTAATTTTGTGCTGAATGAACCCCGGGGGGGAGTGTTCAGACATGTGAATCTACTGGTTCCAGCCAAACACCCTGAGGCGCAAATGGGCTGGATCATAATGGAGCCGGAAGACACTCCCCCCATGTCTGGCTCCAACTCAATGTGTGTCACCACAGTACTTCTGGAAACCGGTATTTTGCCCATGAAGGAACCGGTGACACACCTGACTTTGGAAGCTCCGGGTGGGCTTGTACGAGTTACAGCGCATTGCCGGGATGGCAAAGTAGAGCGAATCCGGGTGGCCAATGTGCCTTCTTTTGTTGGCCGGATGAATGCAACACTGGAAATAGAGGGGCTGGGGACTCTTAAAGTGGATACCGCGTTTGGCGGTGACAGTTTTGTCATGGCCAATGCCAGAGATCTTGGCTTTGAACTGGAGGCCCACGAGGCCCGCGATCTGGCTGAAACAGGAATACGCATTACCAATGCGGCCAACGAACAGCTGGGTTTTCACCACCCTGACAATAAAGATTGGCGACATCTGTCATTTTGTCAGATACATACGCCGGTATTTATGGAGCAGGGTAACAAGACCGTCAGAAATACCGTTGTCATCCAACCGGGAAAACTGGATCGGTCACCAACGGGCACGGGGGTATCTGCTCGCCTTGCAGTACTTCATGCCCGGGGTGAAATCGCCAAGGATGAAAAACTGGTGATGAAATCAATCATTGATTCCCGTTTTGAAGGGCAGATTCTTTCAACCACTCAGGTGGGTAACAAGGCTGCTATCTTGCCTGAAATTTCAGGGCGGGCCTGGATAACCGGCATTCATCAGCACATGCTGGATCCCTCTGACCCCTGGCCAGAAGGATACCGGATCAGTGATACCTGGCCGGATTTAAAGGGAGAGTAACCGGAATGGACATTTTATACATTACTCCGGACAAGGTTGAGGCTTTTCTATCATGGAACGGGGTGATGGAGGCCATGATCGAGGGCCATCGTCATGAAAAAGCTCAAATAGACGACATGTTTTTGCAGCAGAGTGACAATACGCTGCTCAATCGTGCAGCCGCTATCCAGGGGTTGGGAATGGGTGTTAAGTGTGCCAGCATCTTCCCGGGTAACACGTCACTCTTTCCACCACAGCCTTCCGTGAATTCAATGTTTCTGTTGTTTAATGAAACCACAGGGAAGGTGGACTCGTTGATAGATGGCAACTTTCTCACCAAGTGGAAAACGGCAGGGGATTCCGTTCTGGGTAGCCGGTTTCTAGCCAGGCCTGACAGTCGCACCCTGACTATTCTGGGCGCGGGTGTAGTGGCCGAATCTTTGATCTCGGCGTATACCGACGCCTTTCCAAAACTGGATCAAGTGCTGATCTGGAACCGCAGCCATGTCAGGGCCGAACGTCTGGCGGATCGACTGACGTCACTGGCTTTACCGGTAAAAGCTGTTCTCAATTTGCAGGAAGCCGTTGAAAGGGCTGATATTCTCTCTTCAGCCACTATGTCGAAAGAGCCTCTGATTAAGGGAAGCTGGGTTCAGCCCGGCACTCATGTTGATCTCATCGGAGCATTTCGGCCTGACATGCGCGAAGCCGATGATGACCTTGTGCGACAGTCGAGTCTTTTTGTCGATGCCAGAGAAACAACGTTGGACGATATTGGCGAGCTGAGCATCCCCATCGCCAAGGGTGTGATTGGCAGGGAAGATGTGCGGGGAGATTTTTATGATCTCTGTAACGGCAGTGAGCGGCGAGAGTCAGATTCTGAAATTACTCTTTTCAAGAATGGTGGTGGTGCCCACCTTGATCTGATGACGGCAAAGTACATTTGTCGTGTAGCAGATTCCCTCCACAAATACTGAGTCAAAGCCAGACACTACAACAACAATAATAAATCACAGGCAGTGCTTCGATGCTTTCTAAATATCCTTTCAGGAAAGGGCTGCTGGGCTTTTCCCTGATATTTCTGACCGCCTGTTCGGGGCCCTGGAATAATCCCAATGGACCCGAGCCGGATAATAAAATCACCTACAATGCCAGTTATATCAGTCAGCCTAAACATCTGGATCCAGTGAGAGCCTACAGTTCTGACGAAGGGATGTTTGTTGATCAGATTTATGAGCCCCCCCTGCAGTATCATTATCTGAAGCGGCCTTACGAGCTTGAACCCATGACCGCTTCAGCCATGCCGACGGTGACTTATCTTGATGAGCAATTACAACCACTGGAAGACGAAGCACAGGACCCTGCTTTCAGTTTGATCACTATTAAATTGAAGCCCGGTATTCGGTTCCAGCCGCATCCGGCATTTGCAAGCAATGAGCAGGGGGAAAGTCTTTATCTGTTCGATGTTCCTGAGCAGAGCAAAGCGTATGTTTTATTGTCGGATTTTGCTCAGACCGATACCCGTCAGCTGGTATCGGACGATTACATTTACCAGATGAAACGGATGGCTGATTCAGCGACTAAGTTTCCACTGTTTGGTTTGATGTCCGATTATATTGTCGGGATGCCAGAGCTCTCCCGTCAGATTGAGGCCGCTAAAGTTGAAGGGCAGTGGCTTGATTTGCGTGAATATCATCTAGAAGGAGTCGAGCGGATTGATGACCTGACTTATACCATTCGTATCAAAGGCGTTTACCCGCAGTTTATCTATTGGCTGGCCATGCGTTTTTTTGCACCGATTCCCTGGGAAGCGGATCGTTTCTATCACAATCCGGGTTTTATCGAAAAAAATCTGGTCCTGGACTGGAATCCGGTGGGTACTGGTCCCTTTATGATGGTCAGCAATAAACCCAACCGGGAGATTATTCTGGAACGTAACCCGAATTATCGCGAGGACTTCTATCCAACAGAGGGTATGAAAGACGATAAAGAACGGGGTTACCTGAAAGATGCCGGTAAGCGGATCCCTTTTATTGATCGGGCTGTCTATCGAATGGACAGTGCAACCCCTCAGTGGGCCAAGTTCATGCAGGGATACTATGATCGTTCCGGCGAAGATTCTTCCAATGTTAACTCAGCCACTTTTGATCAGGCATTTTCCGTGGGTCCGGATGGTCTGGACTTAACTCCGGAGCTGATGGCCCACAATATCAAGGTGGATGAAGAAATACGCCCCTCGATCAATTATACCGCCTTCAATATGAGAGACCCCGTGGTGGGTGGATATACGGAAGACAAACAGAAGTTACGTCAGGCCATCAGTATTGCCTGGGACGATCAGGAATTCGTCGATATTTTTCAAAATGGACTGGGCAAGTCGGCCCATGGTCCGGTCCCTCCGGGTTTGTATGGGTTCAGAGAGGGACGTGAAGGCATCAACCCTTACGTATACGAATGGAATGAACAGTCCTCAAAGCCGGAGCGTAAGTCACTGGACTATGCAAGACGACTGTTGTCCGAGGCGGGTTACCCCAATGGACGTCAGAGGGAAACCGGCGAACCACTGATTATTTACCTCGATACTACCAGTCGCGATAGTAGCCCGAATTCTGACTGGATGCGCAGACAATTGCAGAAGCTGGGTGTTCAGCTGGAGTTCCGCGTGACGGATTTCTCCCGTTTTAAAGAGAAAGTCAGGCAGGGTAATACGCAGATTTTCAGCTGGGGCTGGCTGGCCGACTACCCTGATCCTGAAAATTTTTTGTTTCTTTTAGACAGTCGTCAGGGAAGCCTCAAGTGTCATTGCGATGGCTCTAATTACATTAATTATGACCGTCCCGAATACGATGCGCTTTACGACAAGGTTAAAACACTCACTAATGGCCCTGAGCGATTGGCTGCTATTCATGAGATGGTCGCTATCGTTCAGAAAGATGCTCCCTGGATCTGGGGTTATAACGTCAAGGACTACTTTTTGGCCAACCAGTGGTTGTCGAATACCAAACGACATGGTATCAGTTACTCAACCTTGAAATATGTGCGGGTCGATCCCGAGTTGCGGGCACGACACCAGCAGGAATGGAATCAGCCTAATCTGGTGCCTTTAGCAGGTACTTTAATAGCGCTCTTTGGGCTGTTCATTCCTGTGGTAGGGGCTTTTCGTCGTAGACAGAAGCTGACTATAGAAACGGAAGATTAAGAGCTCCCGATGCTGCTGTGAGAGGAGTTCAAAGAGAACGATAAAAAAAGGACTCCATGAAAAAAAGATTAACTGCGATTGCCATTCCTGTTTTGTGTGTGGCTGCTACAGTATCGGTGTTGAATATCTTCAAGAGTAAAACAGAGATTCAGCAGGAGGCTGATTCTGTGGTCATTGAATTAACCGAAAATATTGATGTTGAGGGTGTAGAAAAAATCACCTTCAATATTCCTTCGGGTTCAGCCAAATTTGTTAGTACGGATACTCAGAACCTTAAATTGAATATTGCGGTGACCGCTTCGAGCGAGCAAGACGGCAAAGCTTCTGAACCCTCCGTAACAATAGAGCGGATGGAAGAAGGTGCGGTGTTAACGGTTGAAATTGATGAAGACAACTCGCCTCAGGAGTGGGTTGTGGAACTTCCCTTGTCGAAAGAAATTGAACTGAATCTGGGTGCGGGCAGCATTGATATTGCTGAAGTGACCGCAGAATCCCGTTTCAACCTGGGAGCAGGCAAAATTAACATCGATGAACTCAGCCACACTGCCACCGTTGGGGTAGGGGCTGGCAAGGTGACCATAAACAGTCAATTAGAAGACTTTAATAGTTTGGCTCTTAATGTCGGGATCGGTAGCACGGCTATTGAAGGTTACGATCAGGTAGGCACGGGGTCGTCCCGTGTAATCGCGCCCAGCGTCGACTATAAAGGAGCAGGCTCTTATGATCTGGATGTCTCGATAGGAACCGGCAAGATCAGTCTTATTCATTGATTGGCACCGGGTGGCTCTATAGAAATGGCCACCCGTTGTATGATGACTGTCGTTCAGGCGGTAAGACGTTGTCTTAGCTTCTGATGCACTATCCCCATTAACACAATAGCAATGGTGCCGCTTAACACTGGAGACAGCAAAAAACCCCAGCTTTCACCCGCCAGCATGATCAAAATAGGGTTGGCTCCTGCAGGAGGGTGAGTGGTTTTGGTCAACAGCATTCCCGTAATGGCCAGGCCGGTAGCAGCGGCCAGACTCAAAGCACTGATTTCAAAGTATTGGCTGAATGCCACACCAATAAAGGCGGTCAGTAAATGACCAAAAATAACATTTTTGGGTCGTGCCAGAGGACTTTCAGGAATACCAAACACCAGCACAGCGGTTGCTCCAAACGGGGCCATCAGAAAGACCAGCTCCGGTTGCATATTTTCGGCATATCCCAGCATGGCTATGGTGATGGCAGCTGCAACGCCAGAAAGAATGGGTAATAGAAAACGTTTCATACATCTGTACCGTATTAAAAGGGGGAGACCAATCTGTCTACTCGGTGAGTGGTAGACAGGTCGGTCTACTTCTGTCAATATGCGCATTCTGCGTATGAGGTATGACATGGTCGATAAACGAGCACTGTTGACAGAAACAGCCCTGCAGCTCTTTTATAAAAAGGGCATCAATTCCGTGGGCATTAATGAAGTACTGCAGGTGTCCGGTGTTGCGAAAAAAACGCTCTATAACCACTTTGCCAGTAAAGACGCTCTGATACTGGCTACGCTGACAGCCAGAGATGAAGTCTTTATCAACTGGATCAGTGAGCAGCTGGATCAGGCAATGAATCATAATGAGGTGGTCGACAGACTTTTTCTGTCACTCTCAAACTGGTTCAATGACAAGGTCCCTGAGCTGACCCCTTTCAAAGGCTGTTTTTTTATCAATGCCAGTGCCGAGTGCAGCCCTCACAGTGATGAAGTTGCTCAGTACTGCAGGAAACACAAGTCCAAGGTCAGGGAAACCATCCGGAGCAAACTGCCGGGTTATTCCGATGAAATTATTGATGGACTCTGCTTGTTGAAAGAAGGGGCAATTGCTACGGCGTTTGTCAGTGGTGATAAAAAAGCGGCAGACAAATGCCTGCCTTTGGCATTGAAGCTGATTCAGTAGTGTACTGGATTAAATACGTAAGAAAGTCCATACATTGTTTTGCTGTGCAGACAGTATCTGGGCTTCAATGGTGCATAAACATCATTGATGTTGGCTTTACTGGCTTTTTCCTCATCAGCCACATCCGCGTTGTAATGAAGAGCATCAATACCATCCAGAATATTAACTCGCCAGTCGGTATGATGCTGGTGAATAGTAATCCAGATAGAGTCGTCTTTTTCTGAGGTGTAGGTGATCGCCTGTTCCAGTTGTAAAGGCACCATTTCTATACGTTCATTGCCATCTTTGGTGATAAATTTCAGTTCTTTGCGGTTCTTGACCTTCACGGTATATTGGAATTTCCGATCATTATTAATGACCCAGCGGGCTAGCCCTTCCATGGGAATCATGGCGGTATTCAGAGCATGGCTGCCAATCAATGTATTGAATTTTGAGTATCGCCTTTCATTCAGTTTGCCAGCACTAACACCGATCATATGAAGCCGTTCCCAGGATCGACCAAGACCTGATTCCCGGTCGCCAATATCCTGGGAAGTCGATTCACTGTGAATCATACCTGCCTTGGATCGTGCCATATCGCCGGGGTAGGGACCGATATGCCCAATCAGATTCGATAGAGACCGGTCGTAGTCTGATAGCCTATGAAAGCGTTCGGGTATGTGTTTGGTGGCGTACCATACTGGGGTCGAAGAGACTTTATAGCCCTTAGAGCTCGTCCTGAAGCTAAACATTCTGAAGTCTTCCCTGATTCATTCAATGGATGCTCAAGCGGGATACCCTATCTTAGAGGAAGTAATTTCACAACTTAATTAATTAAGGCGGGTGCATAAGAAGAGTGGTATGGCTGGCTTAATACGGAGCAAGTAATCAAACGACATTTGGTGTTAAAAGTCTTTTGTTGTTTTACTCGTTGCCCAAGGTGGAGTCAATGTATCAATAGCGAATCTTGATGAAAGAAATCAGTCGTTTGTAATGGGTCTGCAGCAGAAGCGCCCTCAACATATTGTTTGAAGACGCTCCCGATTTGTAACTATTCAGCACCCCTGATGATTTTACAGGGATAAAAGGTTTTGGTTATAAGCCATGCCACACTTGAGTTTCAGAGGTACAAATATGCTGTACTTTCGTTTATCTCGTGGGTAGTTGCGGCAAT
>NZ_JBPCXO010000196.1:0-18456 GCF_051008435.1 Endozoicomonas sp.
GAAAATATGCAGCCGATTTTAAAGAAAATATGACTATTCAGTTTGATAAGCTTCTACCCAGATGGAACTACACTGCCACTCCTGAGGCAGGGTGAAGTCAGGAAGTTATTTTTAGACAAATCCTAAAGGGGGGCACCAGAGCATAACCCTGTTGGAGATTCCACTGACCCATGTAAGTACCCCACCGGGGTTGATTGAACCGGGTCATTTAGTCGAAGTACAGGAGGAGGCGGTGAATTGGAGGGCGTTGTGCCTTTCAACCAATGTAAAGGCTGATTCAGGACGAGTGGTACAAACCATCGAGCTGGAAAGGCACTACTAAGAAGAGTGAATGTTGATTGAGTGGTTGCCGCCGTGAATGATTGGTTTATACTCGTTGTTGAAAGCTCGAAGCCATGTAAAATGGGCACCACGTTATAAGTGTGTTTGATTCTTTATGTATAGATTTGATGTTCTGAGTGTAGTAGCTCGCCATGTTCTTCCATAAGCAATAACAAAACTTCTAGCTCTACCGCCTTTTCTTGTTGAAAAGCACGACAAGGCAATTTTATATTACAAAATTCAGGATATGATTATGTCTACTACTACCGGTACTGTTAAGTGGTTCAACGAAGAGAAAGGTTTTGGTTTCATCGCTCAGGAAAATGGTCCTGACGTGTTTGCCCACTTCCGTCAGATCGTTGGCGACGGTTTCAAAACCCTGGCCGAAGGCCAGCGTGTTGAATTTACTGTTACTCAGGGCCAGAAGGGTCCTCAGGCAGAAGATATTCGTCCTCTGTAAAGGTTGAGCTGCATACAATGTAGCTGACTGGCTTCACATAGGTGAAGTTGAAAAGGCAATACCTCAGGGTGTTGCCTTTTTTGCGTTTAGGGAAGAGTAAAAGGGAAAACCATGGCCACCACCAACATTTGGCAGCAGTTCAAATCATTGATCCCTGAAGGAATGAGAATTGTTGTTACCATCACCGCCAAAAATGGCAATGGTACCAGTCAGGCTCGGCTCAGGGATGGTTCTATTGTGACAGTAAAAGGGGAGTCTGTGGGGGTAGGGCAGAAGGCTTTTGTTCAGGGTGGTGAGGTAAAGGGTACTGCGCCTGAGCTGGCGCAGTATGAGGCGGAAGTTTAGAGAGATACACTCCATTGATTAGAAAGCACTTCAGCCTGCTGCAAACAAAGCTCAATAGCTTCCTTTGCCTGATCCGGTGGGTACTTCCACTTTCGCAAGGCTCTGCGAATAAGATTACGCAGTTTTGCTCGCACACTGTCGCGCACTTGCCAGTCCACCGTCGTACTCTTCCTGAGCTGAGTCGTCACATACTTAGCCAGTTCTCGCAGGTTGTTATCACCCAGTTCTTTCACGGCGGATTCGTTCTGAATAAGCGCTCGGTAGAAGGCAATCTCATCAGTATTCAAGCCAGACTTCTCAGCCAGCTCTGCATCAGCCGCCATATCCTTCGCCATCTTGATCAGCTCTTCAATCACCTGAGCGGTTTCAATGGCGCGGTTATGATATTTACGCAGGGTTTCCATAATGCGGTCAGAGTATTTCTTCTGTGACACCACATCGGTTTTCATGCGTGCTTTCACCTCATCCCGCAGAAGCTTTTCCAGTAGCTCCACAGCCAGGTTCTTCTGAGGCATATTGGCAACGTCTTCCATAAACTCCGGTGACAGCAGACCAATGTTCGGGCGATCCAGCCCCACCATTTCAAAGATATCATCCACACCTTCCGCAACAATGGCGTTGTCGATGATCTGCTTCAGGGCAGAGTGCTTCTCTTCATCAGTACGGCGTTTATCAACTGTGGTGTATTTGCTGATGGCTGCTTTCACGGCAGCCAGGAACGCAATTTCTTTTTTCAGTGGCTCAGCTTCATCCAGCGTACTGCACAAGGTGTACGCTTTACTGATGGCTGCCATTACATCAAGAAAACGCTTCTTGCCATCCAGCTCACCAGAGGCACCTACAAGACCAAGAATATGCCCCATGGCACCGGGCAGCAGTTGTAACGCATTAGTTTCAAACTGGCTGTAGTCAAAGGTCTTGCCGTTCACCTTCGTTGCAAACATCCCCCGCACCACATCCAGCTTTTCTAACAGAATGGCAAAGGCTTCATTAGCATCATGGGTAGGCTGACCCTTACCGCTGGAGCCGGTATAGGTCTTCAGAGCGTGCTTCAGTTCGTTAGCAATGCCGATGTAATCAACGACCAGACCACCGGGCTTGTCTTTAAATACCCGGTTCACCCGAGCAATGGCCTGCATCAGGTTGTGGCCCTTCATGGGTTTATCGATATACATGGTGTGACAGTTAGGCGCATCAAACCCGGTGAGCCACATGTCCCGGACAATCACCAGTTGCAGTGGGTCGTTCACATCCTTGAATCGTTTCTCAAACAGTTTCTTGGTGTCTTTGTTGTAGATATGCGGCTGCAGTTTCTCCTTATCAGAAGCAGAGCCTGTCATTACAATCTTGATAGCACCCTTGGCAGGATCAGCATCATGCCACTGGGGTTTCAAGGCGACGATGGCGTTGTATGTGTCCACACATATTTCACGACTCATGCTGACAATCATTGCCTTGCCGGGCATAGCACTGATTCGATTTTCGAAATGTGCCACAAGATCCTGTGCTATCTGATCTATGCGGGGTTCACTGCCTACCAGCTTCTCCAGTGCCGCCCACTGGGATTTAGTCTGCTCCTGTATTGAGGTTTCTTCTTCTTCGCTCTCTTCGAAAAGAATCTCATCCACCTCATCATTCAGAGCTTCAATCTCATCCTGTTTGATATCCAGCTTAGCCAGACGGGACTCGTAGTA
This sequence comes from Endozoicomonas sp., assembly GCF_051008435.1. Taxonomy (GTDB): domain Bacteria; phylum Pseudomonadota; class Gammaproteobacteria; order Pseudomonadales; family Endozoicomonadaceae; genus Endozoicomonas_A. Next base: position 2,821 of record NZ_JBPCXO010000196.1, read on the forward strand.
AATCGGCACTGTAGCCCCGTCGTCTACCGCATCCTGAATATCGTAGATGGAGACGTAATCACCAAATACGGCTCGGGTATCCTTGTCTGCCGAATCAATAGGCGTACCCGTAAAGCCAATAAACGACGCTCTCGGCAAGGCATCACGCATATGCTTGGAGTAGCCAAAGGTGTACTTGCCTGTCTTGCTGTTGAATTTAGCTTTATCACCGTACTGACTGCGGTGCGCTTCATCACTGACTACAACAATGTTATGGCGTTCACTTAATACCGGGTGACTGGTCTCTTTACCAAGGAGGGCAAACTTCTGAACAGTAGTAAAAATAATGCCACCAGACTGACGAGAAGCCAGAATCTCCCGCAGATCATCCCGATCATCAGCCTGAACAGGTGTCTGCTTCAGCGTATCTGCTGCCATACCAAAGGTGTTGTAGAGCTGACCATCCAGATCATTACGATCCGTCACTACGACAATGGTCGGGTTGTTCATAGCCGGTTGCGCCAGCAGCTTACCCGCATAACAAACCATCGAGATAGACTTACCAGAACCTTGTGTATGCCAAACAACACCCGCTTTACCTGAGCCGGGTACTACCTTCTCGCCATAGTTGGCCCGAGGTTCAGCAACCGTATTCTCTTCGTCCTGCTGGGATGCAATCACGGTTGCTTTTACTGCTTCACGCACCGCATGAAACTGATGGTAGCCAGCAATCTTTTTAACTATTCTTGCGCTGTCGGCACCTGCACCCCCATCCTGCTCAAACAGAACAAAGTGACGAATGTAATCCATGAACAACTCAGGCTTAAAGAATCCCTGAACCAGTGTCTGCAGACGATACTCAAACAGCGGCTTGTCGTTCTCATTCGCCAGCGTGCGCCAGGGCAAAAAGCGTTCCTTGTTCGCAGTGAGAGAGCCCACACGAGCATTCAAACCATCGCTGACCACCAATGCCTCGTTGAACACAAACAGATCAGCAATCTCTTCCTTGTAGGTCTGCAACTGTTGATAGGCCGACCAGATATCAGCGTTGCTGTCTGCCGGGTTCTTCAGCTCAATCACCGCCAGCGGCAAGCCATTGATAAATACAATCACATCCGGGCGACGGTTGCCTTTCGACCCTGTGATGGTGAACTGATTCACCACCAGAAACTGGTTATTGCTCACCGTAGAGAAATCCACCAACTGCACATAGTCGGTCTTATCCTCAGCATTGCCGGAAGCATCCACCCCTTTAAATTCAACCTTCACCCCTTCCAGCAACCACTGATGAAAGGCGCGGTTGTTCTTGATCAGAATCGGAGTCTCTGGCTTGGCGATTTGCAGTGCCACCTGTTCCAGCGTGTCAGCTGGAATATGAGGGTTGATTATTTGCAGTTGAGTTAATAAACGGTCTTGCAGAATCACCTGACGGTAATCACTGCGTTCGGCAGCGGGTTCACCGGGGGCGATATCGTAGCCGCAGACGTAGTCATAACCGAGGGATTGGAACCACTCTAGGCAGAGCTGTTCCAATTGATCTTCTGTGATCATAGGTTTTACCGTATTAAAAGCTGAAGCGATGTTAGGAGATCAGCTGGCGTTGACGAGCCATTGTGTCATTCATCACAACAACGCAGGAAGGGTTGAGCTTCCAGGTTTTTATCAAAGGATCAAGGTGGTGATTCAATGCGTCCTTGAGTGGGTCCAGCCAATCATCTTTATGCCCTTTAATGACCAGAATAAATTTGAAATCGGCATTAGCGGCTGTGATATCGCTCATTCCCGGCGGAATCTCATCATGCATCTGAGTATTTCTCTCTAACACACCGGCAAGAAACAAGTGCATAGAGTTAATGAATTTTTCACATATATCTTGAATAAAGCTATCAAATTGAGGCTGGGTCTGTGGCCTGGGCGAGCTGGATTTAGCTTCAACTACCCACAGTGCATGAGGGCTTTTTCGAGTTGGACGAGATAGGATAAACTCCGCAATGGCAACGCCCTGCTGAATGCTCTTGTAGCTTTTGCAGGTTTCAATCTGCAGAATATCATTCACAGCAAAAGGCCCGAACTCCATATCGGACTCAGAAATAGTCATTGTCATCAGTCCAGTGCCAACCCTACTTCTTCCTGATATAAACGGACAGATTCACTAATAATACTGTTATCCGGCATGCCATCTTTTAAATCAGCCGAAATCCATTCTCTTCTTTTGTTGTCCTGACAATAAAAAACAGGAATAGACCAATCTTCTTTTTGGGCAATAAGGTACAGTTTTTTCACAACATAATATGAATGGCTGGCAATAAAAAACTGCATCCCTTGTCGGGCTAGTACATTGATAATATCAAACAGCTTGATGATAGCGTCTGGATGAAGTGCAGATTCCGGTTCATCAATAAAGACAACCGAGTCTGGTGTCAGATATTGATTACGAACCAGAGTATCCATGATCCCGATCTTCTTGATGCCCTCGGCGGTAGCATTGATGGAATAACGGGCATTGCCCACTTTGTAAATCCACTCTTTTTTCTGACGGTCATACTCAATGCGTCCAGGGAACATCTTTTCCAGAGCCTGACTGGTCTGTGCCAGGGTATGGTTCATTTTGTCTTGGGGAACATCTTTTTGTAATGCCAGTACTAGGTCAGAATAGGTACTGTCAAAGCCAAACTGCTTTTCCTGAACGGCAGTTTGCAGAATGATCTTTTCTAAAGACAGCACTTCTTTGGGTGGCAGAAAGATAGAGTTTGCCTGCCGTCTCTGAATGCCGCTGTCTTCAAGGTCGTTAACCTGCTTGGTGGTTTCCTGACCAAAGCCAAACCCAAGTGCAGGTTGATTTTCCAGAGTAACTGAAGCAGACAGCTTTTTGCCCTTGCCCTTGGTAACAAGGTCACCCAGTTTGTCTGGCTGAAAAGTCCAGTAGAGCTTATCGCTGAGCACTTCTGACAATGTACGATTATCATGCCCTCGTCCCGCCTCTTCCAAGGTGCGAATGGTCGAATAGAGCGCCTTCAGAAGCCAGGTTTTTCCCGCACTGTTGGGACCTATGATCAGGTTGATCTGGCCGAGATTGTCAGCAGCTACGTGCTCGAGTGGCCCCAGATTGTTGAACTCAAACGCCTTTATCATTATGTTGTCCACCTTCTGTGGTGCCAACGGCAATGGTTCTTGTGGTAGGGGCATTAATACGACCCCTCTGTTAATTGTTGTTCTGGATTCAGCATATCACTTTTTATATTCGGTGCATGGGTTTGTGTATGGGGAGGCAGCTCGCCGGAGAGGAGTTTGGGGAGTAGGGTGTCTCGAGTGCTTTCAAGAACATTATTTTCTGTAGAGTTATTTTCTCTCTTTTCAGCTAAAGGATTTAATAAGGCCTCAAATTTAGCAAAGAGTTTTCCATTATCGTTTGGGTTTATTACAGGTAGCTCTTTAATTTGCTTACCACTTATATGTGGAATTGAGGTGCCCGTTTTGACACTGTCAACATACCTTCGGAAGCTTACGCTGCTTATTAATACTTCTAGCATTGAGCTCCCTATGCTTCCATTTCCTCTGAGCCTTGCCACTCGCTGTACAAGGAGGCATGGAAGATCTGAACTTCCTACTCTCACCCAGTTTTTTCCAACTTTAGAGCCATCCATTCCGATAAGAACATCACCTGACTTCAACAAATATTTTTCAGTATCACTAGTAATCATGGGCCAATACCGTGTTTTTTCACCCCAGAAAAAACGACCCTCTTTAACATTATCACCGCGAGCTAAACGTACTCCTTGATCTGAAAAGTCCTTGCTTTTAAATGCAAAACCTGTGGCAAAATCTATTTCTTTACCTAAAGTGGAAACCTCCCACCCCTCAGGAATCTCCCCCAACTCCGAATCCACCAAAGCATCAGGAAACAGCGCAGCGGTGCTTCTCAGCTGCTCGATCTGCTCCGGGGCAAGCTGCTCCAGTTCTTCTAATGTCTTACCGCTGATGGCACCCATGGCAGCACGTTCAGGGTCTTGCCCGTTCACTTTGGCGGCGATCTTGGTGCGGGTGGGGTCGAAGTCCACAAACCAGCTTTTAAAGATGGCCTGAGCGATCTGTTCGAGGGTTTGGTTGGTTTGGCGATTGATCTGTATTTTACTATCAATAGAAGAAAGTATTTCTACAATTGCAATTTGCACCGCTTTATCAGGGACCCTGATCGTTAACCCACGCTGCGAGGTCAAGCTGAGATAATCAGCCATATCAGTTTCACCTTTTCTAGATGAAATCTGATTTAAAAAGTGTCTAGATTGTAATTCATAATATAGAAAATCAGGCACTATAAATTCATGATTTAGAGATCGCCAAAAACTTGTTTGAGGCGAACATACGAAGTCGGGGCTGCCCTCGGGAACGAAAGCTAATTTTCCGACGGTTCCTTTCGTAGACAAGATGGTATCAAGATCTTTGCCTACCCCTTTTCTAATTCGATTGAATGCAATATCGTTTATTTTCTCAGCACTTTCAAACTGAACTAAGCTAGCTCCAAGATCAGCCGCACGAATAAATGCAACACCATCGTTGGAGAACTCATTTTTTCGCGGTCGGTATTCACCATGATTACCATCTTGAACAAGTAGCAAACCTTTTTTTTCTAGTTCACCAACGTTCCATTCTGTCCAATCAGACATGATAACCCAACCCCGCCAAGTTCACCTTAATCTCAGCTTCTAACCGATCCGACTCAGCAAACTGTTCCTTCAACTGCCCAGTCAACAGAGCCATTTTCTCAGCGAAGGGCACGCCATCATCTTCTTCCGCCGCTGCACCCACATAGCGCCCCGGTGTCAGTATATAGTCGTGTTTTTCCAGCTCTTCCAGCTTGGTTGATTTTACAAAACTCGCTTCATCTTCGTAGCTCTCACCACTCTGCCAGTTGTGGAACAGTTCGGTGACTTTGTTCAAATCATCCTGAGTAAAGTCACGCAGTACCCGGTCTTTCATATAGCCAAGGTTGCGGGCATCAATAAACAACACTTCTCCTTTACGGTTACGCAATTTGCGACCTCTGGAGTTGGTGCGTTCACTCTTGTTCTTGGTCAGGAACCAGATACAGGCAGGAATCTGAGTGTTGGTAAACAGCTGTCCGGGCAGGGCAATCATGCACTCCACCAGATCATTCTCAATAAGTGCCCTTCGTATCGCTCCTTCATTGTTTGTGTTGGAACTCATGGAGCCGTTCGCCAGCAACAAGCCCATACTGCCGTTAGGTGCCAGGTGATAGAGCATATGTTGCAACCAGGCGAAGTTGGCATTACCAGAAGGCGGTGTACCGTATTGCCAGCGTGGGTCGTCGTCGCTGACGCCGGTATCCCACTCCTTCATATTAAACGGCGGGTTAGCCATCACAAAGTCGGCTCGCAGGTCCGGGTGCTGATCGTTGGTGTAGGTGTTGGCAGGCTCTTTACCAAAGTTAAAATCAATCCCACGAATCGCCATGTTCATGGCTGCCAGTTGCCATGTAGTGTGGTTGTATTCCTGACCGTAGATGGAGACATCACCAATGCGCCCTTTATGAGCACTGATGAAGTGTTCACTCTGCACAAAGAAACCACCGGAACCCATCGCCGGGTCGTACACTCGGCCTTTAAAGGGTTCCAGCATCTGGACAATCAGACTGACGATGGATTTTGGTGTATAGAACTGGCCACCTTTCTTCCCTTCTGCCAAGGCAAACTGACCGAGGAAGTATTCGTACACATGGCCGAGGATGTCTTTGGAATCCAGAGACTCATGTTTGAAGGGCACCGTGGCGATCAGGTCGATCAGTTCGCCGAGTTTGGATTGGTCGATCTGCAACTGTGTGTAGCGTTTGTTCAGTACCCCTTTCAGTTTGGGGTTGTCATGCTCGATGGCTTCCAGGGCGTTATCAATCAGTTGGCCAACAGAACGGATTTTTTTGGTCTTCCCTCCTGAAGAGCCGCCTTCGCTAACTTCCAGTTCACCGGTAATAACGACTTTGTTCTGGTTCTGCAGAAACTCCCAGCGTGACTGTTTGGGTACCCAGAAAACATTGACCTCGGTGTAGTAATCCCGCTCTTCCAGTTCTTCAGCGATAGCTTCTGCGTACTCTTCACCGTCTGCACCATCGAATTCTTCTGGATCGAGAAAGTATTCGTGATCTTCGTTCTTGAACTGTTCAGTCAGCTCTTCGCGACGGATATCAAAAGAGTCTGACACGTATTTCAGGAATACCAGGCCCAATACCGTGTGTTTGTACTGGGCGGCATCGAGGGTGGAACGCAGCTTGTCGGCACTGGTCCAGAGTTTTTTCTCAAGGCTGTTGAGAAATTGTTGTTCAGTCGTTTTCATAAGAGGGCTTTAATAATGAAGAAAGGGGGAATTAATTCTGATCTTTGTTGGGCTGCTCTGAGAGCGATGCCAGTGTCTTGAGTTTCTGGTTGCTGTTCTTGAGAGGCTGGCTGATAGATTTCTCCAGCTGATGAATGTGCTGAATCATCCACTGGACCATTTCTGGCCAACTGGCTTTGTTGTAGCCGTCATAGTCTTTCTCAAAGAGAATAATGGAAGCCTTTTTATCGTCCATGCGATTCCAACTCAGTGTGTCACCAAAAGTCGACTCAATGTCAGCTTTCTGCTCCTGTAACGCATCAAAGAGAAACTTGTTTTCTTCCTGACTTCCACGGCTGATATTCAGTTGAACCTTTGCTCCATTTTTCATAAACAAGCACTGATAGGGCGCGCCACTGCAGCCCGAACCAGCGGATATCCAGTGAGCCCCGGTAGGATTTACGTTGTTGAACAGGTTGCACTGACTCTCTTTGACGGCGTTCAGATACTCTTCCCAGTAGGCCAGTCGCAGGTGATGGCGTTTTTGCAATTCGCCCTGGGTATTTTTTTCTTCCTGTTCCTTCTCGGCAATGCCGACCATATAATCTTCCGCTTCCTTGACTGGAATGATCTGGTCTATGTTCAGGAATAGCTGCTCACCCAGAGAATAGGGAGTGGCTTTAAAACACTGAATGCGGATTTGATGGCTGAGCAGCCAGAGTGCCGTTGAAGTGACCTCCCTACGGAAATTGGCAGCGACAAAGATGATTCGTTGCTGATTGCCAGGATTAAGCACCAGCTCTTCGAAGTCCAGATGGTCAAAAAACTCGGAAAGCTTCTCCCTGGCTTCTGCTCCACTCTCATAGCGATCAAGATAGTTCTGGTAGACCTCAACGATCTGAGTTTTTGATAGGTTGGAGCAGTAGGATGCGTACTTCAGTGCTTGCCACACAACGTCTCTGCCTGAATCATCCAGTTTGTTTTCTATAACGACCAGGTTGCCCTTTTTGTCCAGAGCCAGAAGATCCAGGCGCTCGCGGGTTTCGTCAAAGCCGTTAAACTCCTTTTGGATGATTAATAAATCTTCACCCAGAGCGGAAGGCTCCTTGGCTATCCATTCTTGCAGATGCTCTCGTTCCCGAAAGCCTAGCTCTGAGAAGCTTCTGGCTGCCAGCATACTGACAGCGTTGCTGTTCTTATCGATTAGATACATAGATTTGGTCGTTTAAAAGAAAGCACGCTACCGCCCGAAGAGATTGCCTTGGTCGTCTATTGAACAGGCAAAGCGTGGTTCTCGGTAGCTAGAATGATAAATTGTAAGCCCAATAGACTACTGAATTTAACCATGAATGTATTTAGTTATATTTTCTGGTGGGAGGGAGTCAGTTGGTAGTGAACCCCTGAATTTTCAGGGGCCTTAAGCAGTTAGCGGGATTTTATGTTGATACTACGGGCACAAACTGGTAGCCCTGGAATTTGCTGTCCATAGCCAAGCTGTATGGGCACTACCGGTAAGACGGGTTACCGGTAGCTTGGGATTGAGGCAAGACTTCTCGAAGCAGTGGAAACGGCCATCAGGCCGATTTTATAGGTTCAAATAACACCTGCAAATCTTCCGCCGTGAGCGTCTGTTTTTTCTTGCGCCCGGTGTCACCATAGAGTGAGTCTGCGATGGCTTTTTTCTTTTCCTTCAGAGCCTGAATCTTTTCTTCGACCGTGCCTTCCGTCACCAGTTTGTAGACAAAGACGGGTTTATCCTGACCAATACGGTGAGCACGATCGCTGGCCTGTTCTTCCACCGCAGGGTTCCACCAAGGGTCATAGTGTATAACGGTATCGGCGGCAGTAAGATTCAGTCCGGTGCCCCCGGCTTTCAGACTGATCAGGAATACCGGCACACTCCCTTCCTGAAAGTCCTGAATGGGTTGATCGCGATTACGGGTCTGCCCTGTCAGTTTGACCCATTGAATACCAGCTATTTTCAGGCGTGCTTCAATCAGCGTCAGCATGCTGGTGAATTGCGAGAAAATCAGAATCTTTCGGCCTTCCTCCACTATGGGCTTAACCAGAGTCATGAGCAGATCGAGTTTTGCGGAATCCTTGATGGCTTCTGCCTGTTCCAGTTTTACCAGTGATGGATCACAGCAGGCTTGGCGCATTTTCAACAGAGCATCCAGTATGACAATTTGTGAGCGAGCGAGTCCTTTCTTCTCGATTTCGGCCTGTACCCTGGCTTCCATACTGGCCCGGATGGTTTCGTAAAGATCTCTCTGAGGGCCTGACAGCTCTGTAGTTCGGAGTATTTCGGTTTTTGGCGGTAGCTCTTTAGCCACCCGTTCCTTGTTCCTGCGAAGCATGAAGGGGGCAATACGCTTTTGCAGTCGCTTGGATTGTTCCTTAAGGTTGTGTTTTTCAATAGGCGTTCGGTAGAAGCGGGTAAACTGATCACGAGCACCCAGAAAGCCAGGCATTAAAAAGTCAAACAGTGCCCAGAGCTCTCCTAAATGATTCTCCATGGGCGTTCCGGTCAGGCACACTTTGTGACTGGCTTGCAGGCATCGAACTGCTCTAGCACTTTTGGCATTGGAGTTTTTAACGGCTTGAGCTTCATCCAGCACCAGCATGTGGAAAGTGGTTTCGGATAATTCTTGATAATCTCTCTGCACGACACCATAGCTGGTGAGTACCAGATCGGCGTGCTGGATAGCATCGCTTTCTCTTCGGGTTCCGTGGTGAATATGGACGTTCAGATCGGGGGTAAATCGTTGCGCTTCCCGTGCCCAGTTATGAAGCAAGCTGGTAGGACAGACCACCAGACTGGGTTTACGGTTTTTTGAACGGTCCAGACATTGTTTTTCCAGTTGTAAGTGAGCCAGTGTCTGCAGGGTTTTGCCCAGGCCCATATCGTCTGCCAGTATGCCATTAAGACCGTATTCTCTCAGAAACTGAAGCCAGGAGAGACCCTGTTGCTGATAGGGTCTCAGTTCTGCGTTAAGATTTTTAGCCGGTTTGACTTTTTTCAGTCTCTTGAATTTTTTCAGCTTTTTTCCCAGCTCCAGCAGCTTTTCTCCGCCGGACCAGGGCAGATCCAGGCCATTATGCAGTTCTTCCCAAATCTCGGCATGGTGGGTTTGCAGGCGATAGTCGTTTAATGGGCGGTCACCGAAGAGCTCCAGTAGAGTGCCCAGAATCAGGCTCAGGCGTTCAGCGGGTATATTGATAAACTGTCCACCGGGTATCTGAATGGGCACCGGTGTATTATTGGCCATGGATTTCAACTGGGTCTGGTCGGGCAGTGCATCCAGTTGCCTGGCCAACAGTGGCAGCAGGTCTATTGACTTGCCATCAATGTTAAAACCGAGTTGCAGGTTGAACCAGTCGTTTTCTGACTCTTCAAGGCCCGCATACCAGTCGTCCTCAGAGAGGGTTTCGAACTGAAAGGGAAAGCTCTCATCTATTTCAATCAGCCAGCCGTTGTCTTCCAGTTCTGGTAACATCTGATTCATGAAAGCCAGCCAGAGCTTCTGGCTTTGCAGGCCTGGAGGCCCCATCACCAGATCATGATCCAACAGCTGTTCCGTTATGATTCTCTTTCGATACGATGGTTGCAATTTTGGGGGAAGCTGTTTGACGAATGTCTGCTCAGTTTCGCGTTGGCGGGGTATAACGGTTTGCTCGTCATCTTTTGAGGGAAGGGTATCCAGGGCACTGGCGTGAGAAACTCTTTGGCCATCATAGGAGAACGATAGTTGTGCACGGGCTAATGTTTCTTCAGTCGGACTTTGATCCTTCCGAAGCGTGGTTGATTCTCCGGTCCATGGAATGCCGTCCAGCCTGAGAACCGGTGTTGGTTTTATCATCCGTGCAGAGATTTTTTTAGGAAGTGCAATACTCTGGTTGTCAGGATCATTCATCAAGCTTGAAAGGACTTTTGAGGCTTCTTCCACACCTTTGTTATCCAGAGGAGGGGCATCCAACAAGGTTTGCAGCAAGACTCCGTTTGGGACATGGGTTAGCTCGCCACACTCTGCTTTATGCTCGAATACTTTCAGATAGCTGGGCGGTGTCGTGGCCAGAAGATTCAGATGATGACCTTGATGATCCATAAGAGCGGGTTGTTGTAATCCCTTTTCATCGGCTTGCCACTGAACTTCCCCACGTAATGGGTCTGACCGTTCTACTGTTATCCGCTTTTCAAGGTCAACCAGACAGCGACCTGTATTGATGATACAGCTCAACAGCTCAGAACCTGGTTCCCCTTTCAGGCTTAATTCACTGCCATAGTAGCTCAATGAACCGTTCACCCAGGCTGTTTTGATGATTTTTTTGTCAATTTCGTTAATGCTCACAGGCCAGTTGTTATTTTGAATGCAGTGGTAAGCCCCGTTGTAAATATTGGGTTTACCAAATCCGCCTTTTTTCAGGTAGCGTGAAAGGTAAAGTCTGACTGAGAAAGAATGATTTTGGCCATATCGACCAGGCTCTAAAAAATAGACCAGACAGTTTGTGGTGGGGCGGTTTGCTGAGAGTGGGTCGTTATGTGATGACTCTGATTTCGGTTTGCTAACTGCCTTTAATTGTGTGAGCCATCGGTTTCTGCTGTTTTCCAGTCTGGACTCTTCAGCAGAAAGGCTGAGGCTTCCTTCATTCAATAGGCCCGGAAGGCTTTGCTTTATTTGTGCTTTGAGTTCTTCCAGTGCCTGAGCGTCTTTTTTGGGGATGAGCGATTGAGCCAGATCCGTGATCATTTCCTCCAGCTCCGACTCCGTATTGTCCCAGTTTTCTTCACCCAGCAATGCATTCATTCGATCTGCGCCAAAATGCTTTTCTGCCTTCAGCAGAAGGGCGCAGATGTGTTTGCAGTTGAATTGCATGGGGCAGGTGCAGATACCTGATATAGGGTCTTCATCAGGATCATCCGGATAGGGGTTCAGTTCAATATCGACCAGATAGACCTTGCCTCCTGACCCTTTGACTTGCCCACTTAGAATGCCTGTCTCATCATCCAGCTCCAGGGAAATAACTTTATTTCGACGGAAGTAGTCCAACCCCCGCTGGGCCGTTTTGGCGGTGAACAGGTCAATGAGGTCGAGATTCAGTGAGTGCATAAAGTCTGATCAGGAAAAGATAAAAGAGCGATGATAGCAGCTGGTGGGGTTGTAGATAAGTTTTAGTTTAAATTTGTACGATCGTTTTGGTGGATGAGGTGTCGTGGAAGCCGTCGTATAAAAGCAGGATCGTTAGTGATATTCTGGTTTTCTGTCCGCTTGCCTCCGAATATCCTCATGCTAAAAAACACCCTTCAGCACCCTCAACCTCAAACCGATCATCAACCCATGGTGTATCTGCAAGGCTCTGTTGAAAGGGTGACGTTTCATAGTGAGCAGAGCGGTTTTTTTGTTATCCGGGTCAAGTGTAAAGGACAGAGGGAATTAGTGACCATGACGGGTAATACCCCGTCGGTCACACCGGGTGAGTTTGTTGATGCCTCAGGAGTATGGTTTAACGACCACAAGCATGGCGTACAGTTTCGGGTCAAACACATCAAAACTGTTACACCTAACACTCTTGAAGGCATTGAGAAGTATCTGGGGTCAGGGATGGTCAAGGGTATTGGCCCACACTTTGCAAAACGCTTGGTGAAGGCCTTTGGGGAGCAAGTGTTTGATATCATTGAACAGAGTCCTCAGCGGCTCCTGGAACTGGAAGGTATTGGTAAAAAGCGTCGGGAGAAAATAACCTCAGCCTGGTCTGAGCAAAAAGTAATACGGGAAATTATGGTGTTCCTCCAGTCTCATGGAGTGGGAACAGCAAGAGCCGTTCGAATCTATAAAACCTATGGTGATCAATCTGTAGCTAAAGTCCGTGAAAATCCTTACCGGCTGGCACTGGATATACATGGTATTGGTTTTAAAACGGCTGATCAGTTAGCTCAGCAGCTGGGTATTGATCGTGTCTCCCTTATCCGTGCTCAAGCGGGCGTTCGGCATGTACTGCAGGAATTTTCTGGAGACGGGCACTGTGCCCAAAGATTTGAATCCCTGGTGCTTGAGGCCGTTAAACTGTTGGAAATTCCTGAAGAGACCATCAAACAGGCGGTTCAATGTGAAATCAATGAAGAAAGACTGACGCCTGAAAACATTGATAATAAGCCCTGTCTGTTTTTGACGCCATTACACCGGGCTGAAGTCGGGGTTGCCAATCATGTCATGCGATTACTGCATGGCTCTTCCCTGTGGTCGGACATTGATCTGGAAAAAGCTATTCCCTGGGCAGAAGAAAAAAACAAAATCCAGCTTTCAGGTTCACAGAAACAAGCTGTCGGGCAGGCTGTGAAGCAGAAGTTCTGCATTATCACGGGGGGGCCAGGGGTGGGAAAAACAACAGTGGTGAACAGTATTCTGAAAATCATTCAGGCAAAGCGTGCTAATGTAACTCTGTGTGCACCTACTGGCAGAGCAGCTAAAAGACTCTCGGAGTCAACAGGGCAGGAGGCCACTACTATTCACCGCCTGCTGGAGTTTGACCCAGGTGCCTTTGATTTTAAACGCAATGCAGAAAATCCACTGGAAACCGAGCTCCTTGTTGTAGACGAATCCTCCATGGTCGATGTTGTCCTTATGAATCAGCTGCTCAGAGCAGTGCCCGAAGAGGCAGCTGTATTGCTTGTAGGTGATGTTGACCAGCTGCCGTCGGTTGGTCCGGGCTCAGTTCTGAGCGATTTGATTGAATCCGGAAAAGTGCCTGTGGCCAGGTTGACTGAAATTTTTCGGCAGGCTGCGACATCGCGAATCATTACAGGAGCCCATGCTATCAATCGGGGGCAGCCACCCAAGTTGACCCGAAAGGGAGAAGATACCGACTTTTTCTATATGAACGGTGAAGAGCCAGAGGAAATTTTCAGCAAACTCATGGCCGTAGTAACCCGTCGGCTACCTGATAAGTTTGGATTGGACCCAGTCAATGACATTCAGGTTTTAGCTCCGATGAATCGTGGCGGATTGGGTGCAAGAAGTTTGAATGTGGCCTTGCAGGAAGCTCTTAATGCCCAGTCTCATCCGAAAGTGACACGTTATGGCTGGACTTTTGCTCCTGGAGACAAAGTGATTCAGACTGTGAACAATTATGATAAAGAAGTGTTCAACGGTGATATTGGTCGTGTCAAGAGCATTGATGTAGAAGAAGGTGAGCTTATGATGGTGTTTGAGGGGCGGGAGGTTTTATACCAGGTCAGTGAACTGGATGAAGTTTCTCTGGCTTATGCGACTACGATCCATAAAAGTCAGGGTTCTGAGTACCCTTGTGTCGTCATTCCCATGGCTATGCAGCATTATACTTTGTTGGAACGTAACCTTTTATACACCGGTGTCACTCGCGGAAAACAGATGGTGGTTCTCATTGGTCAACCCAAGGCTGTGGGAATGGCGGCAAGGAACGTCCGTTCAGCCCGAAGAATGACTAATCTGCGGGCGCGACTGGCATAGAGTGTATGGAACAATTGTTTTGTATTCTGGGTTTATCAGAACAGTGTGCTGTAGGTTCCCCGCCCACCGCCAGATTTAAAGTTAGAACAACGCACTCATAGCTCAGCTGGATAGAGTACTCGGCTACGAACCGAGCGGTCGAAGGTTCGAATCCTTCCGAGTGCGCCATATTCAAAAAGCCCGTATTTTTACGGGCTTTTTGTCGTTCTGGGGGTTGGTTTTTTCTGGCTCTCTGCCTGTTTTTTAATCTCTCATTGTCTTATAACTGCGTACTTGGAAAATTCTCAAAAAAGCCGATTTTTGGCTGTTTTGGGGCTATTTTTTCTCTCTCTTCTCTAAATAACGTACTTCGGCCACTTTGAAGTACGCTACTTGATTTCCCTTTTATAATCAGTTGGTTGTCGGTGGTTTTTGGCCATTCGAACGGGTGTTTAGTTCGCACTTTTGTAGCGGTATGTGCGGGGAACCATCGGCGAACTTTGGCGGAGTGATTTGATTATTTGTTATGCTCCGTTTCCTATATTCGTATTAAGAGTTGCCCATTACAGGAAGTACCAAGTGAGTCGAAAGTTAATTATTTTTGGAAATGGTCTTGGTATGGCTTTAGACCCAACCCATTTCAGTCTCGAAAATGCTCTAGATGAAATTTGGAGCACCCAAGGTTTCCTCTCAGATACACAAAAGAAGTTGATTTCCAAGTGTACGGGGAGAGATGAGCATCCCAGTGGGGAGAATGACTTGGATAAGCTGCATTTGGCAGTGAACTCATGCCAAACACTGAATCGAATTGCCGGAGGAAAAGTTCACTGGCTATCCGATGATGGTAAATACTTTCCAGATATCACTGCGAACTACATCCACAAAGTAGCCACTCAGTTGCATAACTATTCGGGTGAGCTTCCGACAGATTTCACTGCTCCGTTAATTGAATTCGTCAAAACAACAAAGTCGCATGTTGCTACGCTAAATTATGATAAGCTCATTTACTCTCCTTTCATTGAAGAGAATGTATTGCAAGGATATGACGGAGCTCTTGTAGATGGCATGCTCTCAACAGGATTCTCATCTGATGCGCTAGAACGTCTATTCAACAAGGACTTTGGCTACTATCTGCACTTACATGGTTCACCTCTATTCATGAATAACACATTGGGTGTTAAGAAAATGAATAGAGATCAACTTTTTGTGGATGATTATGACCGTATAGGCAGACATGTTGTACTTACACACGTTGAGCACAAGCCATCGGTTATAGCCAACTCACCAGTGCTTTCAGTTTATTGGGAATACTTGAGCTTCTCTCTTTCTGAGGCCGAAGAGATTATTATTTTTGGATATTCTGGCGAAGATATTCACTTAAACAAGCTTCTCAAACCATATTCAAAATCTAAAACCATCAAAGTTGTTGAATGGTCTGGCTCAGGAGATCAAAAGTCGAGAGAACATTTCTGGACTCAACAGATAGGAAAATGTGACAGCCTCATACTGCTAGACAACATCCTCACCTTTACGAGCTGGTGACGGGTCGGATATAAGTGGTTCTATGTTGCCGGAAAAGAGACTGGTACGGCAGAATAGGCTGCCGAAAATCGGCACTTACTTTAATCTTCCGATATACCCAAAGCCTTCTTCTGCTCAGACCAGAGCAAAGGAAAAGGCTTCATAAAATCAGCCAGCGTTAGCCCACCCAAACTGCTGCCATCAATGATGGCTTCCTGGATCTCTGGTGACAGGGTGGTCAGGCGCAGGATTCGGGAGGCATAGCTTACACTGGTAATCCCTTCCTTCTGGGCCAGTACTTTCAGGTGCTGCTCTTTGCCGGACTCCAATGCCTTCAACCATCGATGCG
>NZ_JBPCXO010000197.1:0-1129 GCF_051008435.1 Endozoicomonas sp.
CGCATCGATGGTTGAAGGCATTGGAGTCCGGCAAAGAGCAGCACCTGAAAGTACTGGCCCAGAAGGAAGGGATTACCAGTGTAAGCTATGCCTCCCGAATCCTGCGCCTGACCACCCTGTCACCAGAAATTCAGGGGGCCATCATTGATGGTAGAAATCTGGGCGGACTGACACTGGCTGATTTTATGAAGCCCTTTCCTTTGCTCTGGTCTGAGCAGAAGAAGGCTTTAGGGATACCGGAAGATTGATGCACCCTCTCTCTGCCTTAAGCAACCTTAAGCGTTACTGAACGACCCAGTTTTTGTAGCATATCCACCAATGCATCAATAGTGAACTTACTGGCTTTTCCTGTCATCACGTCAGAGACTCTGGGTCTGCTCACATTCAACAGTCGCGCTGCTTCTTCTTGCTTAAGCTGGCGATCCTTGATGGTGTTCGTAATTTCTGCCATTAACTGAATCTTCAAATCAGCTTTAATTTTCCCTTCCGCTTCTTCTTTCAGTTTTTTTGCTTCTTCAGGAGCAAAACCCAGATCAGCAAAAACGTTGCCACCTGTTGGTGTCGTATGACCGATTTTCTTGACACTCATCCATCCTTCCTCCTTTTACTTTGCTCCGATAAAACCTGCTTGTAACGGCGGGTCGCTACCTGCTTGTCGTGCTTACTGGTTTGCTGGGTTTTCTTTTGAAAACTATGTAGCACGTATACGGCTTCCTCAAACTTGGCCACATACATCACTCGAAAAGCACCACCTTCTTCCGAAATGATGATCTCCCTGACACCCGCTCCTACTGCCTTGAAGTCCTTCCAGCGTTCGGGATCAAGGTCATGCTGCACCCGGCTCAACTGATAACCTGCTTCTCGCCTGGCCATGTCAGGAAATTCCAGCAGGTCTTCCAAGGAGCTCCCCATCCAGAGAATCGGTTTTTCGTTATCCAACAGCTTAGCGCTCTGTATAAAATTTTGTACATTTTAGAACAGAATAGTTCCTGTGTGGAGAAAAAAACAGTAAAGAATAATCAAAAAGTTCGCCGATGGTTCCCTGCGCATACCGCTATAAAAGTGCGAACTAAACACCCGTTTGAATGACCAAAAATCACCCGTAACTAACTGATTATAAAGGGGAAAT
>NZ_JBPCXO010000198.1:0-6600 GCF_051008435.1 Endozoicomonas sp.
ACTAATCAGGGTTGGGCAGTTAAAGGCACCCAAAGTGCTTACAGCAGCACTAATGATCTGACGGTTGATAACAGCAGCCAGATCACCACCACTGGCAGCGTGACCAACGACAGTAATGCGAACCAGAATGTTGACCTCAACACCAACAGTCTGGTGCTTGCCGGTATGACCTTCGCGGGAAGCAAAACCTACATTGGTGGGGCCTCTACCCTTGATACCGTGACGGATAATATAGGCAATGCCTGGGATCTGACGGGTAATCAGGCACTCAGTAACACGACTCATAACCTGAGCAATGTAAACCAGTTGAATACCGTGGGAGACATCACCGACAAGAATGACGGTCACTGGTCGGTGTCGGGTAACAACCTTGCCAGTTCTACCAATTACAACGTTGTGATTGATGGTACAGGTCGTATTGTAAGTACTGGTACTGTGGCCAACAGTACAAACGCTGATCAGACGGTAACGCTGGGTGTTTCAAGCTTGTCATTTGCTGACATCAACTTTGATGGAAGCACCACTTATGTAGGCTCTACAAATCAAGCTGTAACAGACACTATTGTTGATAACAATAATTCAGACTGGAGTTTGACGGGCAATAATGCCCTTAGGAGCTCCACACATACTCTGTCTAATGTTGATGTTGTCAGTTCCACCGCTGCTGTAACGAACGCATCTGGAAACACGCAGACAGCTCAGATCACCGACACTCAGAAAGCCAATGTAGCTGGCATTCAATTTGAAGATGTCACTGCTTATTCCGGAGGCTCTGATCATTCAGACACTGTTTCAGGTACGGATCTGACCTGGCAGCTTCAGGATAGCGATAACACTGTTTCTGCAGCAGGGATCAGTATGACAAATGTTGGTTCCATAGTGGCCAGTAGTACTGATCCTGAAGGAGAAAACAGCGAACTGAGAGGCATCAGCAGTAATGAAACATATGAAGTAACTGGTGATAAGCCTCTGGCAACCAAGGGAATGGCCATCTCGGGTATTCGTATGATCTATGCCGGAGACGGTGTTGATCAGGTTATCAGTAATAACAGTGCTGAACAGTGGACACTGAATGGCGATAACCAGATCATTGCTCAGGGCATGACTTTCCATGAGATTGAGCAGGTCAATGACCTGGCTGCCAAAGGTGCTGTTAAAGGTTCTTCTGGTGATGATTCCATTACCTGGACCGGAAACAACACGCTGAATAGTTATGGTGTAGATTTCACCGGTATCAAGAGCATCAATACCGGCGCTGGTAACGATACCGTTTACGTCGACAGTGCTCTGACTTCTCTGGAGAGTTTGGTCGGTGGTGATGACAGCGATACGCTCGTCAACAGAACGGAGGGGCTTAGCTGGGAGTTAACCACTGCAACGTCAAAACTGGGCGAGTTTGCATTCAGTAGCTTTGAGAACCTGACTCACACCTTGAGTACACTGGATCTGTGGACTGATTCTGCTGTTAACCTCTCTGTAGGCTCTATTGGAACTCCAAGTGCTATCAACAAGTCCATCAGTTACACCAGCCCTCTGGATCTGTTGACCTTGAATAAATCAAGCACTATTAGCGGAACCACAGACGTTACCAATATCAATGCCACTGCAGGTGGTAGTATCGATGTAGCGTCTACGGATACCCTGACGATTGATAGAGCTGTGAGTCAATCGGGAGATGTCACCTTTACCGCTAATTCCGGTGATCTTAATGTTAACTATGTAAAAGCGAACGGAGGGGCGGGTACTGCAAACTTGACCAGTAATACCGGGAATATTTACGCTGTGGCCAAGGATACCACTGAGCCACATATTGTTGCTAAAACCACCAACTTTACGGCTTTAATCCAAGTGGGTGATCAGGTGAATCAGTTTGTTATCGACAGTACTACTGATGGTCAGGTGAACATTATTTCTGCCACTTATGTATCACCGGTCTTCACTGATGCTACTCCTGAAGTAGTCAGTGTGGGTGACCAACTGTTGTCCATCAACGAAGCAGTAGCTTTGTCTGCATTCAGGACTACCTCGCAGCAGTTGGCAGATGAACTGGGCAGTGTTGATCCGGCCATCTTTACCCAGCTGAACAACTTCAACGTAGGCTCTGAAGGTGTGGCGTTACCTCTTGAAGGTGATTTCCTGCTGGTTGAGAATGGTTTGACGTCTATCCAGGCTCTGCCTTCAGATGCTACCGCTGCGGGTGAAGAGGAGGAAGAAGAAACCTATTAATTCAGGTTCTTAATTCACCCATTGTGGTCGTCTAATAAACCCTTCAGACTTTTGGTCTGAAGGGTTTTCTTTTATAGGAAACTGCTTTGCAAAGGCATGACAGGAACACCATCTTTGACGGCAAAGAACTCATCCATTCCTTCCATATGGACTCTGAGAACCACGGGTGATTCTTCACGAACAACATTGACCCAGACCTTAACGCCATGGTGAACTAAAAGTGTTTTTAATTGCCGTAAAGCATTGTGGTTGTAGGGCTGCTCACTGTCAGGCTGATCCTGAAACGTCTCTTTCTCTTCGGATCTTATGAAATCAATATCTATACAAGGCTTCAGGCTGGGCCATTCCTGCAGCTGTTGGCACGCGATTTGATATTTTTGATCCTCTTCCTGACCATAAACTCGCCTATATTCCAGCATCTCTTCAGTTTCAAGCAGTGAACGAAGCAGAGCATGTTCACGGTTAATGCTGGCACCTTTTCCGGATATCCAGGGGGTCGTTTGCTGGTTGGCAACGCTGATATAAGCTGGAATATTATATCGGTTGGGCATGCTGAAGCATTCTATATCGCAACGGTGATTTTTTTGAATGCGTGCCATTATGTTCCGAATTTCTTTTGATAAATTTGAAGTTTGTAATGAGCTTGCGGGCTTTCGCTGCAAACAGTGCCGAATAAGAAATCCAGCCAGTGCGTCTCTCTCGATCAGTTCAGTTATTCCATGTACCAGAGCATCGTCATAATTCAGTCCGCTGGCCACACCACTGGTGGTAGCCATAAACAGATAGCGGGCGTAATAATTTTTCATAGTAGCGGAGCAGCTAGATGCGTAGCTCCATTCTGCTGCTGCCATGGGCATAAATGCTGTTTCTGGATCGCCATTTATCTCCTGTCTAAATGGTAAGTAGGGTAGGGGCTTTGCATAGTACTCGTTGTTTTTATCAAGAAACTCGGGGCAGAAGTGCTGTGGTAATCCAAGCAACCTGAATGAATTTGTTTCTATGGTATGAAGTGTTAACGACTCAACCTGCTCATCGGTTCTCAGGCTTTGACGTTGACAGCACAAGAGTTCGAAGGCTTCATAGGAGGCACTGATTTGTGCTTCTGCTTTTGTGTTGCCTTTGCCACTGCCTCTTGTGGTTAATCCCATCTCGGGATCAGTGAGTTCTACGATTGAGCACTGCCCGGCCTCCAGTTCAATACTGCTGAACCCTTGTTGCTGGCAGACTTTCTGCCAGAGAGCAAGGGCACCCTGACTGGTACGATACTTTTTACTCAATGAGGGTACCCTTGAATGGCTTCTCAGAAAAATTCTTTCTTATTGCAAAGTAGATTAAGTGCCTGTCTTCTTCTCTGAGCAGGCGTGTCTGAAGTGGGCTGATTATTGGTTTTTCTCGAGTGACGATCATTAAATTCTTTTGAGAAAAAGCCAACATGCCCGACAAGGGACAGGGATAGTATTTTCATAGTACTCTCCGGTTGTGACACTATTTTTAGGAAAAATAATTATCAGAGAGTCGGTAAGAAGTTAAAAAGATGATTTTGAAATATTCAGACAGTTATCTATGAAGTATGGGACACACAGGACGCAGAGAAATAAATGTTTTATATCACTTACTTTATGGCTGACCCATGCCGCATGTTACTCTTCCCTGATGAATCAGGCGGCAGGTTCAGGTCGGGCTTTCAGGCAGAGTAGGGGACAGTTTTGTCACTGTTGGGCTCAGTAATCATCTCTTGACTGACCTGACAGCATTCAGCAATGGCAACTGTAATATTGTCCTTACCGCCCAGACGATTGGCTTCTTCAATTAACCGATAACAGCATTCCAATGCTGGTCGGTGGGTTGAGAGCACATATTCAATTTCGTCGTTATCAAAGTATTCGGTTAATCCGTCACTGCACAATAAAAGAATACTGTCGCCCGTCAGCTCAAACTCAGAAATTCTTGGGTCTATTGTAGGACCGACTCCCAGTGCCTGAGTTAACTGGTTTCTGACATTACTGGTGCGGGCATCTTCTTCTGAAAGAGCCCCACTATCAATCATGTTCTGAACCACTGAGTGATCCCGGGTCAGCTGTTTCAGCCCGTAGCGGCTGTCCCAGAGATAAGCTCTGGAATCTCCAATATTGGCAACCACCAGTTTGTTTTGCCAGATGACGGCCACCACAATGGTCGTGCCCATCTGTTGCAACTGGGGATTGGCTACTTTCTCTTCAAGAATACGCTGGTTGGCTTCTGTAATGGCCTGAAAGATTTCAGACTTAAGAATCATGGGTTGCTGCTGGGGTGTGCAGGAAGAAAAGGTACTGGACTGAATAGACTGTAATCGTTGGGAGATAATTTCCACGGCCAGCTGACTGGCTCTGGCACCCCCATGATAGCCGCCCATGCCGTCTGCAACCACAATCAGAGAAAAGGCGTCTTCATTACTTGTCAGCCAGTATAATGAATCTTCGTTCTCTTCCCTTATACGGCCTATATCACTTTTGCCGTCAATGGCTATCCGAAACATTGTTATTATTGATCCTGTGTGAATTGCATGATCACACTCCTCATTTTACATGGAACCACATGGAAAACCACTGGATTCTGTAGTGATGGCAGTCAACTTGTTGTAGTTAATCAGAGGGGGGAATGTAAGACCACCAGCGACATGAGTAGCCATGTCATTACTTATCCGTCCAGCAGGATCGCGCCAAATAATTTTTGCAGATGGTGGTCTGTGTCACTAATAGGTTTTATCTGCGCTGGCTACTGCAGGGAAGGAGCAGAAGCCAGGTAGCAATGGTATCTTTTGTGGGTATTCATTGTTCTTTCCGAACTTATCCTTTTTTATTGGCGACAATGAAACACGTTTAGATAGCGTCGACTCCGGTTTCGCCCGTTCGGATGCGAACGACCTGTTCCAGAGGAGTGACAAAGACTTTACCGTCACCAATCTTGCCGGTATTTGCCGCATTGATGATGGCTTCAATAGCACGATCAGCCAGTTCATCCGATACGGCCAGCTCCAGCTTTACCTTGGGCAGAAAATCCACCACATATTCTGCACCACGATACAGTTCTGTATGACCTTTCTGACGACCAAACCCTTTCACTTCGGTGACGGTCATACCGTCTATGCCGACTTCACTGAGTGCATTGCGGACATCATCCAGCTTAAATGGCTTGATGATTGCAGAGATCATTTTCATGTGTTCTTTTCCTCTTTTATTACCATAAATAATTTTTCTTCCCCTCGAAGGGAAAAATTATTTCAGTCGTGCATGGCTGATGGGTATTCATACCGCTATTTCAGGACTTCCTATCCCGCTCTGTTGTCATCCTCAGCTCATGGCTTTGAAGGCACTGTATCAGTGCATTATTCTTTGAACTGCTTCATATCTGCACAAAGGTGGAACATTTTACTTGATACAGGGCTTCAATCTGAAGCAAAACTGCCTGTTTTGCACACTTTTGATAAAAGAAGAGGGTGGGTACAGGCCCAGTCCTCTTAATGGTGCCGGTCAGTCAAGCCAGTCATCCAATACACTACTTAGTTTTTTGAGAGCTTGAGTGTGCTTGCGTTCCGGCATTTTTTTTATGTTGTATAGCTTCCATTTGACCGCAGGCAGGTCTTGGATTGCCTGGTATGAGTACAATGACCAGTCGGGCTCTCCCTTCTTGATCGATATAAGAAATTCAGCCTCTTTAGGTGTCATGAAAGATTTGAGCTTTGATAGCAATAAAAATCTTGATTCTGTGAGGTCCGACACTGAGATGGGTTGAGTCGTCATGCCAGCAAATTCATTATCAAATACGGGTTGAAGAGGTTTCAGGTTGGGAGCCAGCAATTCAGACATGGGTCTGGGATGACTAATAAGATACGCCATAAAACCCTCAAAAACATCCTGGGTCAGTTCCTCGGCTTCCAGTAATAATTTTATGTCAAAAAGGTCCCGGGGGTGCTGACGATCCAGTGCTGCACAGATCTTTCCACCGTATAAGTCAGGTACTGATTCAACCGCTATGGAAGCAAACCCTAAAAGATCCTCAACACTTTCTCTGACGTCCATAGATAGCACGGGGTGGAGAGTTCCGCGAGAGACCGGCGACACTTCAATCTTGATTTGCAGAGACCCTTTATTAACTAGTACTCTCAAAGCATCCTGTTGGGGACTTTGCATCATTGCTTTTAAGCCAGGTTGAGCGTTAATTCTATTTTGAATTCTTGTGAGTGCGGCCCTGGCTTCTTGTAATGCCTGATCTCTAGGAGCCTGTCGGACTTATGCTTTCGAGCATAAATTTCAGTAGAACGAGTCGAATTATTCGATGGATTCGTGAGAATAGTTGACCTATTTAATCGAATTCATCGAATAATTGGGCCGTTCT
>NZ_JBPCXO010000199.1:0-13652 GCF_051008435.1 Endozoicomonas sp.
GATTAAATAGGTCAACTATTCTCACGAATCCATCGAAGCTGTCTAGAACGCTCAAGACTGTCGACTCGTTCTACTGACTCTTCAATAGAGAGTATGCTCGAAAGCATAAGTCCGACAGGCTCCTGGAATGTTTTTCAATGCCTCAGTAAAACTCTTTTTCCAGGGGCGAAGGAGTGCTGACTCCAGAATTCTTCGATGCTCAGCTTCTGCACTTCTCTCATGTTTACCTGCATGTGCTTTGAGTGCATCCACTATTTTTTCGTCAATATTGCGTACTATCAGATTGACCATGAGAATCTCCATAAGCATTCAATCTATAGGCGATATCATTGATATCACTTCCAATAAGTCATTGGGTTTGTGAGGGCTCTTGTTCAATTTATCTAGCTGCCGATATTTGATAAATATGTTCACAGGCACCCAGCTCTCATGTTCACAGCCATTCAGAAACCATTTCATAAAAATGCAGCACCGCTTCTTATAACGTGCACACTGCTGGCTATGTGGACAGCTCTTCTAATCTGGGACTTTGGGCTGTCCAGCTATAACTTCAGGCGAGTAACTCAGGTTGTTTATCTTTCAGCAGCCTTTGGAGTGTTCATCTTTTGCTGTCATCCCCTGAAGGGCTCTGTTCATTTACCAGTTCTAGCCAAGATACTGATCATTCTTGGCTTATTGTTTGGAACATTATCTGCACTTATGAGCCAGTATCCTGAAAAAGGGCTTCAAGAGGTTGGGCTCTACAGTTTACTAATTATGAGTTCACTGCTTCTGGCAAAGAGTATTGACGAGAGAAAGTTGATCAGCGTCATCAGCCTCATCGGTATAGCGATAGGTTTTTACGCTTTTGGCTACCTGTTTCAGTATGCTATTCATCTGCAATACCCGCCTGATGCCTGGATGCACACGGTTTACGGATTCACCAACCCAAGGATTTTAAATCATGCCCAGAATTGCTTGATTCCTTTATTGGCATTATTGCCTATGGTATCGAAGGATAAATTACCTTTAATCCAGATATTAAGCTGGATTCCTTTGATTGTGATGTATTTTTTCCTTTTCCTCTCGGAAAGTCGAGGCATTACTCTTTCCCTATTGGTGAGTGGGATAGCGGGTTATTTTTGTTTTAAGGAACCCATGAAACAGTTAATTCGAATTCATGGGAGAGCGCTGATAGTGGGCTTGTTTCTTTATGTGGTGTTGATCTGGCTGATTCCTTATGTGCTGGAGCATGGGTTTAATGGATTCAGGCCTCTTACCGACACATTAAAAACCTATGATCGTCTTGAGCTTTGGAGCACTGCGTGGGCGTTAACAGTACAGAATCCTTTGTTTGGAGTGGGGCCACAGCAGTTTATTCTTTCTACAGGCAAAGGGCCCGGATCACCCCATAATATGGTTTTTCAGTGGCTTTCTGAGTGGGGCGTTGTTGCTACATTGTGTCTAATCACTGCTTTACTGTGGGGCGGAATATCCTTTCTCATAGGGCTCAGAAAGCGTTTGGATAAGAAACAGCTCACTCAGCAGGCAACCTATGTTCAGATAAGTGCCTTGTGGGCCTGTTGCAGTGCAGTGCTTCATGCTCAGATCAGTGGCGTACTCATCACACCGATGAGTCAGCTGATGATGGTGCTTGTGGTGGGCTATTGTCTGCATGCTCACAATAAGGAAAGCGTAGAGACTGGCGCTAGAGTATCGGACTATTCCGTTGTTGCCCGGACTGTTTCAGGATTATGGGTGTCATTACTCATCTTGTTATCGATGAGCTTTTTTATCATTTTCTATGGTGAGTTTATTCAAGGCGGCTACCCTATTTCTATTCCTTTCGAACCTATGGCTCCACGCTTCTGGCAGAATGGAGCCTTCCAGCTTAATTGGAGCCTTTAGCTTAATTGGAGCCTTTAGCTTAATTAATGTGCACTTCGCGAGCGACCAGTTGTGGATTCAGTAAACCTTCATAGGAAAAAAACTCTTGAGTCTGTCCTCTCTGATAGCGGACTTCATAAAGCATAAAGAAGGGAAACCCACCCCCCCAGCTCATCTGGCTGAAATCAGCGTGCCAGCCAACAAATGTGTGCTCCTTATAATCGCCCAGCTCATTACCTAAAAGTGGCCTGAAGTTGTCTTTGCCTGAACCCGTGGTTTTCAGCGTATGGTGCCCGGACTGAATGATCAGCATCAGCTCTGAACCTTGCTCTGCTTCAAAGTAGTGATCTACTTCCCCCTGATAAACATATTGCAGGCTCACAGCCCCTGTTATCACTGTAGATGTCAGTACCAGTACAACAGTGATGGCCCGGGCGGCGAGTGAGAGGTTTTTATTATCGAGAAGGGTGCGATTTCTCATAGCAGCTGCCTTAGTTGATGAACCTGTAAATGGGTTATCGGAGCAAGCCTGAAAATCACGAGAAATCAGATGGCTCAAGAAGGAGAGATAAGCCTAAAGCTCTGGGCATGAACGCCGAAACATCCTGCTAGAGACTGACCTGTGGGGCCCGGTGTAACGGCGGAGGGCAGCTATTCAATGATCGAGGATGACGAGATGAAAACATGGATGTCCAGGATGCTGGGTTTCACGTTGATCGAACTGATGATCGTAGTGGCGATCATTGGTATTCTGGCGGCAGTGGCGATTCCCCAGTACCAAGACTACACCCGTAACGCGACTGTGAATGCGGCACTCAGTGAAGCCAGTCAGTTTAAGACTGCAGTCGGTATTTGTGCACAAACTAATGCTATCACTTCATGTGTAACTTCTGGAACGAACGGTATTCCAGCAATCAGGAGTGTTACAAGTGGTGTTACAGCTTTGTCAGGAGCAGGAATAATAACCATTACACCTGGTGGTGCATATGGTAACGAAACTTTGACTTACACACCTGACGAAACAGGAACAGTATGGAGTTTAACTTGTGCATCTGGTCAAGCTGTATGTAGTAATGAAGCTTTGACAAAGAACCCAGATTTTTCACCCTAATAATCCGCTATACAGAGTGTGTTGAGGCTGGATGCAAATCCGGCCTTTTTTAATGAAAATACCAGTTAATCCCAAAGACACTGAGAATAGTGGTAATCAACCCGCCAAAGGTAATCCAGTACTGGCGGTGCATGGCACCTACTTCGGAGCGGACTCCGGCAACATCATTTCTCACATCAGCCACTTCGGAACGCACATCAGTCACTTCGGAGCGCGCGTCAGAAATTTCAGCTCGCAGTGTGTTATAGCTGCTTTCACTCTTTAACTGAACCTGCATAATGGCTTCTTGCATGATCAGCACATCTTTCTTGCTGGCGTTGTAATCGGGATCAAGTGACGCACTGACCTGGTGAGCCAGTTCTTCATCAATACCGATCTTTTTAAGTTGTGCAAACAACGACTCAGCCATAAGACCTCTTAATTAATTAATGAATTAATGACTTATATAGGGTTGGCAGTGACTGAATCAGGATAGATGACAGTTGATGAAATTCAAGAAGACAAGAAAAGGCTTTTCTATAAAAGAGTTACTGCCGGGGGGCAGGGTGGCTTAGAAGCTCCAAAGTCTCGCTGATGGCTGAAGTTTGAAGGTATTTTTTCAGTATTTTTACTTGTTCAAGGTTCATATGGATTCTGGTGGCTATTTCCTGATTCTGTGCTGTAAAGAGCTCTGGCCATTTTTTAAAATGCTTTGCCAGTTTTATGGAACGACTTTCTCCTACCTGTGGAATGCTTAAAGCTCTTATCTGAGACTTCAGAGGCGATGTGTGAGCATTGCTTAGCGCAGAAAGTAGTTGTCTGGATGAATCGTCGGCTAAGCCTGCCTGTTTCAGGTTAGATTCTGATAGTTTGAAAATATCTGGAAAGTGGCTGATGGCTTTATTGGCCATCAGCTTTTTTATCAGTGGTTCGTGCAAAAAGGGGATATCCAGCCTCATGCCCAGCCATTTTAGCCGGGCTGTCAGTTGTTCTTCACAGCCGGGTTTCAACTCAAGACAAGAAAAAGGGTCGTACTTTGCCTGGTCAGGAAGCGCTGGTTTAGTGCGATGTTCTGGCCTCAGAATCACTTTACCAAAAACCGGTGTGGCTGCGCCTTTTAGTTGAACGGAGATCTGATCGCCAATAGCAATGTCTTTCTCAGTCAGATTGTTAATACTGCCCAATGAGACCTGCTGGATGGTTTCACCTTTGATTTCAACAGGTTCAAGCTGAAGAACCGGAGTGATGTGGCCGGTTCTGCCTACTCTGAAATCGACACTCTTGACTTCCGTGACAGCCATGTCTGAAGGGAATTTCCAGGCAATAGCCCAGGCAGGATTGTGGCTGTGCCAGCCCAGCTTTTTACGCAGTTCCAGGTTGTCCAGTTTCAGAACGATGCCATCCATAAGGAAGGGTTCAACATCGCTTCGGTTTAAATAAGTTTGGCGAATCTTCTCAATATCTTTGAAATTATTACCCAGGTCGGTGTACATAGTGGGTAATTCAAAGCCATAAGTGTACAGGATATTAATGACGGTATTGTCGCTTTCGAAGGGGCTGTTGACCCAGCGCCAGGGGAAAAACTCAATACTGCCCAAGGATAGAACGTCCAACTCATTGCGGCTGATATGGCCAGAGACAAAATGACGGGCACTGCTGTAACCTGACTGTCTGACGGTGTCATCCAGTCGGGCAAAAAGCTCACCATGCAGGATGATGTCGTTATACTCGGTTTTCAGCTCCTTCGGTATCCTGGGCATCAGTTTTACTGCATCCAGAATACTCTCACCCTTATCGCCAGTACCTCGTGTAGAAGCGGCAACCAATTTGCCGTTTTGATAGACCAGTTCAACGGCAACACCATCTATCTTGGGTTGAACCAGAATGCGTTCCTTACCGGCTTCTTTAAGGAATTTCTTGATGTCTTTAATATCCCGTGCTTTCTTCAGGCTGCCCATAAAAGCTCTGTGATCCACATCACCCTCTGCATTTTCCTGGGCCACGGCTGGCAGAGTCAGGTCTGGAAAACACTTTTTCAGTGATTGCAGCTGAGCTTTTAATGCATCGTATTCATTGTCGGTTAAAACAGGGGAGTGCTTGTTGTAGTAGAGATCATCATGATGTTTGACCTCTTTCTGTAGATCGCTGATTTGCTTTTTAGTTAGCTCTTCAGTCCAGGCTGGACATGCAGCGAAAACGGACTGGCCGATGGTTAATAAAGTGATGAAAAGTAATAGTGAGAGTCGATCAGGCATGAGTTCGGTAATCTGCTTAGAAAAAGAAACCATAAGGATGGAACCTGGTTTATAGAAAAGTATCTAAGATTATCGGCTGAATAAGCTCTAAGGTTATTCGTCTTTTGAAGGGCTCTGTTCATATTAAATGTTGGTAAGGTTTAGAAACTCTGCAATCGTGCGGGACAGTGACGTTTCTTCTGAAAGTCACAGGATATCCAGTTTTCTTGGGCTGCGAGGATCGGAAAATATCCTACCAACATTTATTACGAGCAGAGCCTTTTGAAGCGTTTAGAGTCGTTTGCAAACCACAGATTATTAGATTCTTATGATTATTCGTATAGTTCTTTTGGTATGTTTTTTAATGAGTTTGACGATCCCTGTCAGTGCTGAGGAGGAAGTCAGGCATCGTTTATGGGAAGTTTATGATGAAGACCAGAAAGTCAGAGGGTACCTGTTTGGGACGATCCACAATACGCCTCTGTCACGTTATTCCGAGCAGTCTGTAGCGATTCTTTTTGCTGTGTTTTCAGGATTGCAGGAGGCGATTGATCAAAGTCATCATCTTGTTTTTGAAACGGCTGAAATGTTTGGTTATGAACCGTTAAAAGACAATAATGATTTATTCAGGAACTGTAGCCGGGGTCTTTCCAGTTTTCTCACTGGTAACGAGATGGAATTAGCCAGACAGAAGCTGAGCTCTGAAAATAGCCAGTTTTCAAAAGAATCTAATGTTGACTGTCTGAATTCTATGTTAGTCAGCCTGTCTGACCAATTTATGTTGAAAGGGGTTGACGAAGACTTCTCTGTTTTTACCGGGTCGGTGGATGATGCGTTACTTTCTTATGGTCAAAGCAAGAAAAAAACATTTGGGGTTCTAGAGTGGAATGAGGTTCATTTAATGTTGCTGTCTTTTCCTGAATTTATTCAAAAAATCAGGTTGAAAAGATGGTTATTGAGAGATGAAAGTCGAGTTCTTTTGACTCATGAAGCGCAAGAGTATGAATATTATAGAAATATGATACTTTCGTGCTATTTAACAGATCCCTACTGTGATATTACTGAGGCAGAAAAGTTAAGCTTGGGGTCAAGATATGCGCCGGGAGCCTACCCTTCATTGTTTATTTATCAATGGGTTGAGCAGTATATTGAAAAAATAATGGTGGATGCCAGGAACTTTTGTTTCATGCCAACCATTAAGAGCGAACTTGAGAAGTCATATAAAAGCATGTTTGTTGTTGGCTATAACCATTTATATGGTCAAAACGGTTTGGTTAACTTGCTCCTCTCTTCGGGCTATACCGTTAAACCGGTAATGATGAAACTGCCAAAACGGATTAAAGTTCAAGAGTGATGTGAACTGTACAGGGACACTTCTACTTCAATAGTGATGTGACGTGTCCCCGGTTTGGCAACAACACGCATAAATCGAGCTAACTCTGGTAACCATTGGGGTTATCGGACTGCCAACGCCAGGCATCCGTAACCATTTCTTCCAGTCCACGCTCGGCTTTCCAGCCCAACTCTTTTAGCGCTTTTTCAGGGTTGGCGTAGCAGGCTGCAATATCTCCGGAGCGGCGGGGAGTGACTTCATAAGGAACCCCTTTACCGGATGCCTGTTCAAAGGCTGCCACCATTTCCAGTACGCTGTAACCTTTGCCGACACCCAGGTTCCAGGTATGCACGCCTTTGGTCGTACGAAGTTTTTCAATGGCTCTGACATGCCCTATTGATAGGTCAACCACATGGATGTAATCACGGACACCGGTACCATCCACGGTTGGGTAGTCGTCACCGAATACTCTCAGCTTTTCCAGTTTGCCAATCGCGACCTGGGACACATAAGGCATGAGATTATTAGGGATGTCGTTAGGATCTTCGCCAATACGACCAGAAGAATGAGCACCTGCTGGATTGAAGTAACGCAGCAGGGCGATGCTCCAGTCTGTATCTGACTTGAAGAGGTCTTCAAGCACTTCTTCCACAATCAGTTTAGAGCGACCGTAAGGGTTGGTGGCACTCAGTGGAAAGTCTTCTGTGATAGGCAGCGTGGCAGGATCACCGTAAACCGTGGCGGAAGAACTGAACACGATGCGTTTAACGTTGGCTGCCTGCATAGCCTGACAAAGTACAATGGTGCCGTACACATTGTTGTCATAATAATCGAGAGGAATCTCACAGGACTCTCCGACGGCTTTCAAACCGGCAAAGTGAATAACGGCTTCAAAGTCATGTTGTTGAAACAGGGAGTCCAACAGGGCACAGTCACGAATGTCTCCGTTGACAAACTCCAGTGTTTTACCGGTAATGTTCTGGACACGACTCAGCGACTCTTCACTGCTGTTACTGAGGTTATCCAGAACCACTATTTCATAGTTGTCGTTTAATAATTCCAGACATGTGTGGCTGCCAATATAGCCTGCGCCACCGGTAACAAGAATTTTGCTCATTATCTGTCGCTCCCTGTTCAGAACTTTGCTTTATCAACCAGTCTCATGGACAAGTCGATGGATTGAATGTCTTTGGTCAGAGTTCCAATGGAAATAAAGTCGACCCCGGTTGCTGCAATGACCGGCAGGCGCTCGTCGGTGATACCACCGGAAGCTTCCAGCTTGGGTTGGGGTGCAGGCAGGGTTTTGTTGAGCTCAACCGTCTCTCTAAGTGTTTCCAGAGGGAAGTTATCCAGCATGATGATATCGGCACCAGCGTTGCGAGCCAGTTGGAACTCTTCCATGTTCTCAACCTCAATTTCCACGGGTTTACCCGGAGCCATTTCGCGGGCCTTGTTGACGGCCTGCTCAATGCCACCGCAGGCGGCAATATGATTTTCCTTGATCAGGAAGGCATCATACAGACCGATTCGATGGTTGTGGCATCCACCTGCCTTAACAGCATATTTCTGGGCAAGGCGAAGACCGGGCAGGGTTTTACGGGTATCCAGCAGTCGAACGCCCGTCTCTTTGACCAGATTAGCATAGTGATAACAACGGGTTGCGGTGCCAGAAAGTGTCTGCAGAAAGTTCATGGCGGCACGTTCGCCGGTTAACAGACTGCGAGCTGGACCTTCCATATAAACCAATACCTGGTCGGCTTGAACCTGCTCTCCTTCTTCGACCTGCCAGTCCAGAGTGACCGACGGATCAATCTGCTTGAAGACTTCATCAAACCAGGAGCGTCCGGCAATAACAGCGGACTCCCGGCAAAGAATACGGGCTTTGGCCATCTGGTCAGCAGGGATCAGGGAGGCGGTGATGTCGCCTGTACCGATATCTTCTTCCAGAGCATGTCGTACATTGGTCTGGATGGTTTCGGTCAGGTCAGAAGCGGAGTGGTCCTGGGGCTGCATGTCGACTCTTTATCGTGAACAATCTTTCGCTGGAAATGATAAACGATTGGCAGAGATTATAAACAACTCCTGAGATTTTCTGCGTACAAAGATTTGATACTGAGGTTAATCAGGCAGCTCGCAGACGGGATTGGAAACTTTTTTGCTATCCAGTGGCAGGCTAATAGTGAACTCAGTGCCTTTACCGGGTACTGAAAAGACACTCATGCTGCCTTTGTGGTGAGTCGTAATAATAAAGTAAGAGACAGAAAGCCCCAGTCCAGTTCCTTTACCGACTTCCTTGGTGGTGTAAAAGGGCTCAAAAATGCGCTTGCGAACCTGGCTGTCTATGCCGCTGCCATTGTCTCCTACCGAAATAATGACCCGGTCATCCTCTTTGACGGTTCTCAAGGTAATCTGCCCGACTTCTGTTTTATCCTTGCGGTGATTAATGGCAAAGGCGGCATTTTTTAAAAGGTTCAATAGCACCTGCTGAATTTCGCTGGCAATGCAGGGAACATCCTGAAGAGTGGGGTCCAATTCCTTGTGAACCCGGATATGCATAAAGTCGAGTCCTTTCTGAAGGTTGAAGTCATTGGCCGCTATTTCAATAGTCCGCTCAATCAGATCAGTCAGTGGGGTAAGAGACAGTGCCCGTTCTCCTCCACGACTGAAAAGCAGCATATTTGAGACAATTTTTGAGGCACGAACCCCTGCATCCTGAATATTATCGAGAAAGCGCACTATGCCACGCTCTTCCAGGTAATGGTTTAAAGCATCAAGCGATATATTTTCCTCGTCCGCTGCTGCCTGGTTTGCAGGCAAACGATTGGAAAGTCGACGGCGGATATTCTGGGTATTCTGGATGATGGCACCTAGCGGGTTATTGATTTCATGGGCCATCCCCGCTGCCAGTCCACCTACCGACATCATCTTTTCTGTCTGCACCATCATTTCTTCCAGTCTCAGGCGCTGGGTGATGTTATCAATTCTTATGACGGCTCCGGGCGTGTCATCACCACTCAATGGGTAAATCACAAGGTCCAGGTAGCTCTCTGTTTCATCCAGTTTGATGGGAAGCTTTTCGACACGCTGTGCCGTCTGTTCTGCCAGGGTTTTTTTAATTTGATCCTGACACTGATAGAGGAACGGTAAAATGTGCACCAGTGGCTGGCTGATAATCTGGCTGAATGGCAACCGGGCCAATCGAGCCGCTTCAGAGTTGCACTGATTCACCTTGAGCTGATTATCAACAGCAACGAGGGCAGAAGGCATGGAATCAATAATATTGTTGAGGTAGTCCTGAAAACGGGTCAGTTTTTTTTCAATCTGGTGTCGAACTACCATTTCCCGCTCAAGCTCCTCGTTGCTGAGTTGCATTTGAGCAGCCATCTGTTGAGCCTGTGCTCCCGCTTTTTCTGCCTTGTCCCGTTCTTCTGTTAATTGCTGGTCACGAATGGCAATACGTTGCAGCATGGAATTAAAGGTTTCGGCCAGAGAACCTATTTCATCTTTATGAAAACGTCTCGCCCTGATTTCATAGTTTTCTGCTTCAGACACTTTCTTGGCAACCCGGATCAGGTGAAGGACAGGCAATGTCACGAATCGGCGGATAAAGCGTGTCACCATGAAGGTCAGCAGTGCAAAAACGAACAGAATCAAAAGGCCTGCCAGGCTCATAAAACTAAAAAAGAATAGGGGCAGGGAAGGGTCAGCCTGAATGTACAGTGTGTATTCCTGCCCAGGCATCTTTTCGACATGAGCCATATACTGGAACTCCGATTCAATGCGGTCAGGAACTTGCGACGGTATAGAGAATTCTTTTGGAAGGCTGTTATAAAAAGCGTGGAGTTTACCCTCCGGATTGTAAACGGCTAAAGCCCGAATCTGGGAGTATTCGCTGGCGGCGGCCAGAGTCTGTTCAGCACGCGTCACATTCCCGGTTAATGACATCAGAACGGCATCTTCAGACAGAATCTTGACGACAGCCTGTACATTAGCCGGAAGGAAATAATGTTTGGACATCAGATAGGCTGAAACCATCACCACTCCAGTGGCAATGATGGCAATAGCCAGTACTACACTGATCAGCCCGCCCAGCAGTTTTCTGCTGAGAGAGAGGCTGGATAAGTAACGATAAAAAGCCTGGTTGAGTCGGCGCATGGGTTGTTGTTCTTTTCATTGGGACCCATTTACTGCCGAAGCTACTCCCTTTTTTTAATTAGTACAATGGTTCTATTTATTGTTACTGAATACCAAGGTTTGCCAGCTCTCTCATAAGCT
The DNA here is from genome assembly GCF_051008435.1 of Endozoicomonas sp. Lineage (GTDB taxonomy): Bacteria > Pseudomonadota > Gammaproteobacteria > Pseudomonadales > Endozoicomonadaceae > Endozoicomonas_A. The sequence goes on from NZ_JBPCXO010000199.1 coordinate 10,799, forward strand.
GCTGGTTGGCAGGGGTTTTCACACCCAGCTTTGCCGCTTGTTCAATCAAGTAACCGTTGATGAAAGTCAGTTCCGTCTTTCGGCCTTGTCGAGCATCCATGCAGGTAGAAGAGTTGTTCATGGCGGTATCTCTGCAAACTTGTTTGACTAACTCAAGAAGATTTCCGGGAGTGGGAATCCCTGCTGCACTTCTTACTTGAGTGACTTCTTCTGTCAGTGCTGCCAAACGTGCTCTTCGTTCTTCTGTGTCCAACAGCTCACCGTTCTTACAATCATATAGGGCAGTCAGGCCATTGATAGCACAATTGACAGCCAGCTTGTCCCAAAGCTTAAGCTCTATCGGATGAGTATATTGAATGTCGACTGGTAGCTTTTCCAGAGAACTTCTTAAGCCCTGCCAGGTAGATTCATCAGGTGTATGACCCATCGGGCCTATCCAGGTTGAACCATGACCGGCATGGCAAACATGCAGAAAATCTTTCATCCACGCACCTTCCGTTGTAGAAGCTGCCCAAACGGTTTGTGAACTGAAATGCTGAGCTATAGCCTGTTGGCTACCCAACCCATTCTGCATTAATAGTATCTGACATTGGTCTGATAATTGGTCGGCCACTGAATGAACCGCCGCTTCTGCATCCTGAGCTTTAGTGCAGACCAGTAAGTACTCTATGGAAGTGGTAAGAGATTGGGGTGATTCCAGATTGATGGGATAGTGATGAGTGGTTCCATCCAGCTCTTCGATGGCCAGAACAGGATCCTTGGTTTGCAGAGTATGGAGTCTCTGTTCTCGTAAAAGCAGGGTTGGTTTCATGCCTGCTTTTAGAAACTGAGCTGTCCACAGGCAGCCCATACTGCCAGCACCCATAATATGCCAGGTCACTTTGCTGTCCACCCAGATTGCAAAAAGAGCAGTTTATACAGGGCAGGATAATTTGTGAATGAGCAGTGTAGTTATCTGAGTTAGCCGGTTTCAGGTTGTTCTATTGACTTCAATTTTTCTTGACCTGTCTACAGCTTTATAGCTTATGGTTCCTCGCTATTGATAGTTGAAGGGTACTTAAATGTGTATCGAATTTCTGAGTTAGCCGCTGCCGTTGGACTCTCACGCACAGCACTTCTTTATTATGAGAAACAGAAGCTTATTTCAGGAAAGCGACTTGAGAATGGGTACCGTTTATACAGCGATAAAGATCTTCAACGAGTTCGTTTGATTCAGCAGCTGCAGGCTGGAGGGTTGACTCTGAAAGAGTGCAAAGCCTGTCTGGAGTCGAAACTGGACAGACACTTATTACAAAGCCGACTCAGGCAGCTTGATGAGGAAATTGCACTAAAGCAACAGTCACGAGCTTTACTCGCAGCCATGCTGGGGGAGGGTGATCTCAGAACCTGGCATGAGGATCTTGACAGGCTTGCTCCTGATGCTCATCTGGATTGGTTAATGAATCAGGGCTTCAGTGAGAAAGAAGCCTTGAGATTGAAATGGTTATCAAAAGACATGAATGATCACGAAACGTATATGGCCGACTTTATGAAAGTCTTTGAGGGGCTCGAACGTTGGGGGCCAGGCAGTAAAAAGGACACGCTAAAAGCTTTGTCACTGGTGCCTGCAGCGCCCACCAGTATTCTGGAGGTCGGCTGCGGTAAAGGGCTGGCAACAAAGGTGTTGGTTGACAACACAGGCGCAAAGGTGACGGCAATAGATAATGAACAGTCAGCATTGACTGAGTTGTCAGAGCGTTTTGAGCAACAGGGTATTTCCGGAAGGCTGAATACGGTATGCGTTAGCATGACTGAGTTGCCTTTTGAGAAAAAAAGTTTTGATCTTATTTGGGCAGAAGGCAGCGCTTATATTATGGGGGTTCAAAAAGCACTGGCGCAATGGCACCCGCTTATACAGCCGGGTGGTTTCATGATGGTAAGCGACCTGGTGTGGCTGACAGATAAACCAAGTCAGGAATCGATGGAATATTGGAAGCAGGCTTATCCTGATATTCAAACGATTAAAACGCGTATGGAGCAAATTCATGTTGCTGGATACGACATGGTAGATTCTTTTTCCCTCAGTAGAGAAGCTTGGGATAACTACGCTGAACCCCTCAGAAAACGAATCCATGATTTGTCACCTGCCATGCCTGGCTCAGTTGCGCTGCAGAACATTGAAACTGAGATGGGTATCTACAGAAAATACCTTGGCGAGTTTGGCTATCAAATGTTTGTTCTTGCTAAACGCAGTTAAACAGCCATGAGCCGGTAAACCGTCATTCAAGTCTATGGTTTTGTCCTTAGTGCGATTAAGGATGTCTATACTTTCTCTACCTTGCCAATGTCGTGGAGAGTATTCATGGGGCACATATACAAAATTCTGGAAGTGGTAGGCAGCTCAAATGTCAGCAGCGATGATGCTATTCGCAATGCTATTGCCACTGCCAGCGTGACGTTGAAAAACCTGGGTTGGTACGAAGTTGTGGAGCATCGTGGCCACATCGAAAATGGTGAAATAGCTCATTTCCAGATAACGGTAAGAATTGGCTTCAGGTTGGAAGATCACGACAAATCATCTTGATTTATATACCCCGGTTAACCGGGGCTTGCCATCCAACAGGGATTCTCGGATACAATAGAGGGGAGGCCGTCGAACTCAAGACTGTTTCGGCCTAAAATCCAGAAAGAGCGGTCAGTTTTTTCGTTGTATTTGTTTAAATAGATTAACTATTCGCACAAATACAACGAAGCTGTCTAGGAGCCTGTCGGACTTACCACTGACCTACTGCGAAAAAGCCGGATTTGGCCATTTTCTATGATTCTTTTCGTTGAATAGCTCGCTATTCGCCTCAAATAATCATAAAAACTGTCT
>NZ_JBPCXO010000200.1:0-11360 GCF_051008435.1 Endozoicomonas sp.
ATGGGTCTGTTCAGAGTGCGGAGCTGAACATCTGCGTGACGTAAACGCAGCAAGAAACATTCTTGCGGTCGGGCATGACCGTCTAGCTGTAGGAATCCCCGTCCTTTAGGGCGGGGAGGATGTCAAACACCCAATGCGCTTTATCGGTTTGATATGGATGACAGGGTGATTGAATTCATTGCTATTAAAAAAATTCGGCCCAATGAAGAAATTACCATTAATTATAATGGATCGCCTAATGACCAGTCACCTCTCTGGGAAGGCATTCAATGGGAACCATAAAAACAGGGTTTTAAATTAATGATTGTTCAATATTATTGTAAGGAGAGTTTAAGGTTTGATGTGAATGTTAAATCATTTTTTTGTTAATTAAATGGTTTGTTTTTTTGATTTTATTACTAATCTCCTCCGGATGCGGTGCGGGAGATAGTAATGAACAGAATATTAAATAATTTTTCATTTTTTGGATTAATTGTATATTTAACAACTCTTTCTACAGTTTCTTATTCTGATGTGACGAATAAAGAAGAGTATGAAGCATCTGAGTATTCAATGCACTCAGAGTACTCTGTGCCAGCTGAAATGAGCGTTACACTGATTACTAATGCTGCCAAGACTGTCTCTTTCTATAAAGTGTGCCAGAATCTGATACACCCGTTGAATGGACTATTGAAGAAACATGGCGAAGGGGTTTATCGAAGGCACTGGATGCCGGAGATGTTAGCGCATACTGTCATACACACTCCAGTAGCTTATGCATCCCATGAGCCTGAAGAAATGTGCCTTCTTCTCGCTCCTGTGGCGTCAGCTGGCGATTTTGTTGCTAATACCGTCATTGAACAGATCAAAAAAGAAGGTATATGGAAGTCGATTTTAAAATACTCGGCAGCGGGTATTGTTATTTTTCATGCCGGCCATGACTTAGACATAAACAGCTTTGAGGAAAGTAAGACGAGAGCAAATGCTTTGGCTTCATTCCTTAATGCTGGGTTATTAGTATTAACTACAGATGGATTTGTTGGAATAGCGCTGGATTCCACTCTGAGCAGACAGAGAGATGATCCTGATGATAATGAGGAACAGAAATTATTTTGGCAAGATGTCTGTGATAGCTGGCAATATTTTCTTATGGATGCCAGCGCAGGGGTTATGAGTCATCACTTAACTCATAAAGCTTTAGCTCACACCAACGTAGGTTCTATTAAATCTGAAGTGATCTCGCTGGTTGTCATTCCAATCACAACGGAGGGGATGGGAAGAATTGCTGATGCTCTGAACTATACAGGCAATAGTATTGGAGGAACCGATGGACTCCTTAATTACCGAACAGTAGCAGGAGGCGTCGCTTTTTTTGGAGCGATAGCCTACGACGGAGCTTTTTATCTGACTAAAAAAGGGATCAATAAGTGCATTACGGGTGGGCTTTCTCGAAGAGATGCCATTGATGCAACGGTCGATGTAGAAAAAGTAATGGAACCCCTGGTTGTTCTGGTCTTTGTTTCACATGTTGATGAGTTTCCGGAATGGATTTATAACATGGCAACTCAAACCTATACTGAAAATGGTTCCACGGTAGCTATTACTGTCCTGGCCGCACTTTTTAGTATTGCGATAAGTGAGGGTCTTTTGTATCAGCCGAAACACAAAGGCTTGTCGTTTGCGATGAAAACACTACTGACAGCCTCTGGAGCTTACCTTTACAGTACTTATGATTCGGTAGCTAAAGATATTGGATACGGGGAGTCATTGGCGAGCCAGAACTGGATTTGGCATTGGGTAGCCAGTGGGGTGAATCCAGTCTATGAAAGAGCTCCTTCTTTTTACAAGCTTATGGGCGTCTATGATTCTGATTCAGGAGCAGAGACTCAACCTATCGAGAATAACTCTCCGGGACGACTTCATGAATATCGTGAGTGGGCTGGAGATTCGATGACAAGACTGTATTACATAATGACGTCTGTTTTCTCTAGATCAGAAGTGCCTCCCTCATCCGATACCGGTGAAATAAAGCCTGGACCTGAAGCTGCTACATCCCCCCTCAACAGACTCTGGAAGAAGATGAGGATTGGACTCGTAATACCCCTGAAATAAAGCCTGAACCTGAAGCTGCTTATACTCCTCCTCAACAGACTCTGGAAGAAGATGAGGATTGGACTCGTCAGTCAGAACCTGAAAAACCACAGGACAGCTCCGAAGAGCTGGCAGATTGGGATATGGATGAGGATTGGGACTGATCGTAAAGCTGAGGCAGTTCCTCAGGAACACTGGTCTGCAAGTGAGTTGATGTAGTGAATCATTTGGCTGCTACACTTACTGATGTTTTATCAGAAGGTAGGCAGCCAGATGGTTATTGGACGATGTTCTACTGTTTATTGTTTCTTTGTCGCTTATAGGTGAAATGTCTATCCGGGTTAATGTCGCTTGAGTCAATGATTTCAGGTCATTGTCTGCTCAGGAACCTGTCTTGTTTTTTTTCTGGCTCCGTTTTTAGTGTCAGGCCTTGGTAATAAAGGTTTCTGGCGGTTTTCAATGAGCAGCTTCAGGGTTTATGCTCTGGCTTTCTGCCAGGGCAGATAATCAGGAACCGTCTCACGTGAGGTATAAGGTAAAATCATGAGGACCATGGGCCGTTATGTTCTGGTGCTGGCAGCAGGAAGTCTTCTTGCTGCCTGCAGTTCATCAGACAAGAATATGGTGGTATCACCCACCGAAGTTGAAGGTAAGACCTGGGTACTGAGCTCCCTGGATGGTAAGCCACCGGTAGATGGCAAAAGAATCACCCTTGAATTTCAGTCTGCTTCTGACAAGGAAGGTAAAATTAGCGGTCGCGGCCCTTGTAATAGTTACTTTGGCAGCTATACCATGGAGCAGGATGAGTTGCAGTTTGGCAGGGTGGGCTCCACCATGATGGCGTGTCCAGAGCCTGTTATGAAACAGGAAATGGCCTTTTTCTCAGCTTTTCAACAAGCAGACACTATGGCGTCCAACGGTGAAATGCTGGTTCTGAAGAGTCGTCACAGCGAGGAACAGATGAAGTTTGTTGCTGAAATGGCTGAAGTCAAAGGTGTAGTGAAGTCGGCTACTGGTTACTTCCCGGCAGATTCAGATATCAGAATTCAGCTGAGAGATATCAGTAAGAAAGATGCTCGGTCTAATCTGATCGGAGAGAAGAAAGTCAGATTGAAGTATGAGCTTGATGTTCCTCTAAACTTTGAAATTCCCTATTCGCCTACTTTGATTCAGCCTAATCATACGTATTCTGTTTCTGTCGAAGTCAGACACAAGGGAAAGCTGATTTCCCGCAGTACTTCCAGCAATATTGTTGATCTCTCCCGACCTCTGGATATGAAAGCGGGTCAGTGATTACTGACTGAAGGCCTGATTCAGGATTTCAGCCAGTCGATAGCCTGAAGTCACAATCCTTTCTTTTGAAATTGTTTGTCCTCTCAGCAGGTACTCTTTGCTGAGAGGCTCCCCTGGTTTGATCTGATCAAAAACTATGGTTCTTTGTATATTCAGGCTTTCACGAGCTCAGCTTTCTGGGTTGATCTCTTTCAGATCGGGGAGTTTCTGCAGGGGAACTTCCAACAGGAGTTGTCTGGCGTAAACCGAGATGACTTTTTCTGCCTCAGGGTGATTGCTGCGAACAGGAGGAAATGCAGTTAATCCACTGTCCCAGAGAGCAGCAAGGTTAGTCAGCTGTTCTCCCTGGTAATCAATCGGTGTAATGGAAAAAGCCTTGTAACATTTTTCATGCTCTGGTGGCCTGTCCTTTTTATCGTCACAAATCTGCAGTGGGCTGTGAAGGTCCTGGCTGATATGAATAAGGGCTCTTAGCATTAAAGCCTGGGCAAAGTGTGAACTGGTTGAACTGGAGAGTGTTTTAATCGCTTCCTGGGCTACCCAGATACTGTTTTGCTTTTCAGGCCCATTGGAGAGTCCATGGGTAACTTGATCTTCACTGACAGTATGCCAATATCGAGTGACTGCCAGACCTTCTTTTTTAATGGTGTCCATCCAGGTGGAAGCAATTATAAAACGGCGGGTTTTGGGTTCAGCTTCTTTAAGAACATCCAGCAGCTCCTGGCTTCGCTGTCGAGCGGCGGGCGTCATGTTCTGCCAGGCGATCCAGCTACTGATCATGTGGCCTGAGTCATACCAGGAAAAGGCTGGACTGAGAAACAAGGCTGCCATCAAGAATAATATACCCCTGCCCATAGCATCTCCATTTTCAAGTGTGATGAGTTCAAGTATTAACGACAGAGCATGGCAAGGCTAGAAAGGTTCTTACACAATTCGGTTACTGTGTTAGATTTAGGCCTTTCATAACACTCGTACGAAGACAGAAAGGAGTTTCCGCTATGCAGTTTCGTCCCTGTATTGACCTGCATGAAGGCAAGGTGAAACAGATAGTGGGAAGCTCTCTGCGTGATGGTGATAATTCTGCCCAGGTAAACTTTGAAAGCGACCGGTCAGCGGCTGACTTTGCGGAGCTTTACCGTAAGGAACAGTTAACCGGTGGTCATGTCATTAAGCTGGGGCCCAAAAATGATGCAGCCGCCGCTTCAGCTCTTTCAGGTTGGCCTGGAGGGCTTCAGATTGGTGGCGGAATCACGGCAGAGAATGCCAGACAGTATCTGGAGATGGGGGCTTCCCATGTCATAGTGACGTCCTATGTTTTCAAAGACGGCCAGGTATTCTTCGAAAACCTGGACAAGCTGCTGGCATCAGTAGGTCGGGAACGGTTGGTACTGGATCTTTCCTGCAAGAAAAAGGACGGTGATTATTTCATTGTGACGGATCGCTGGCAGAAGTTTACGGATACCCGAATCAATGCCGTAACGCTGGTGAAGCTGGCACACTATTGTGATGAGTTTCTTGTTCATGCGGCTTCGGTTGAAGGCCTGATGGCGGGGCCTGATCTGGAGCTGGTTGCCCTGCTGGCCAGACACTCACCTGTGCCAGTGACTTATGCCGGAGGTATTGCCACTCTGGAAGATATTGAGGCAGTGAGAAAGGCTGGCGACAATAAGGTTCATATTACGATTGGCAGTGCTCTGGATATTTTTGGTGGTTCTCTGGCCTTTAAGGATGTGGTTGCCTGTTGTAAAGCGGACTAAGAGAAGTCATTAGGAAGAGCCGTTGTCAGGGGTTCCATCAAGCATTGGCTGGAACCCCTAATGAGGTTTGACTAGCGTGCAGTATCGTACTGGGTTCTGTATTGATAAATTCTGGACTGGCCTGTTGTGGTTATTTTCACTTCCTGAGAATGAGCAATTTTGAACCATGCCCTTCCATACTGGTTGGTTTCCCCTGAAGCAATCAGCTTTCCTTTACGGTCATAGACTTCAACCTGAGTGTTGGCATCAGTGATCACTGTCAGTTTGTTGATACCACTTCAGGCTCCAATACCAGCGTGACAGACAGAAGCAAAAACAGAGGCGGCTAGCAGGGCCATTAGCTTTTTCATAATCACTGATATCCTGAAAGGGTTAATGAATCGCTTCGTAACTATCGACCACTGCTGTGGACAATCAAGTTCAGTGAGTGGGGTTTTGCCAGGGCATTGTAGAAAGGATGACAATGCTTATGCTGAAGTCCGCAGTAGTGAGGCTCAAGAGCTGATTGAGTTTTACGCTACACAATCCGTTTTGAATAACTGTCTGTATCAATATCAAGAATTTCAACAGTCAGGATATTCACATCGGGGATGATCTGGTCAGCAGCAGTCAGCACTCTTTGGCTTAGAGCTTTCTTTTGTGCTGGCGTACGACCGACCATGATTCGTACAGTAATGTGGATAAAAGATTCTTCAGGCCGGGCTGTTAGAAAGTGCTCGCATGGGTAGGCTCTGGATTTGATGTCTTCAGCTTTAAACAGCCCTGATTCCAAAGCACCTTGATGAACGCCTGAGACGAGCTCTTTAATTGAGTACTTTTGTTCAATATCTGAAGAGTACTCGATAATGCAGTGAGGCATGAAGGATGGTCTTTGAGAAGTTGAGCAAACAAGCCTACCAAAAGCCACTTTCAGGCAACAGGAAAAGAGAGAAGAGTCACCCTGTGAATTCTTGTCTACTCTTGATATCTGGGAAGTGTACGATGAATTAATAAATGAATAGTCAAACACTGGGAAGCTCCCTGCTGGTTGCAGGCACATCAATTGGGGCGGGCATGCTGGCTTTGCCTCTGGTCTCAGCAGCCACAGGCATCTGGTCAGGCTTAGTGCTGATGATGTTAATGGCAGGGCTGGCCTGCTATGGAGGGCTGCTGATAGCAGAGGCCTGTCGTGCCGTTCCAGAAGCAGACAACCTTCATGGTGTTGTGGGCCGACTGTTGGGGAAATCCGGTCAGGGTGTGGCGATTCTGGCTATGCTGTTCCTTTATTTCTCACTCTGTTCAGCTTACATCACAGCCGGTGCCGGGCAGCTGGTGTCTATTACAGACAAGATGGGAGTAGCTTTCAGTTTTTCCCAGTCTGCTACGGCAGTAGCGGTGTTTATTGCCGTTTTGGTCGTTGTGGGCACAGTCGTGGTGGACTATGCCAATCGAATGATGTTCTTCCTGATGATGATGCTCTTAATGTTCATCATGATGCTTTTGCTGCCGGAAGCCGAAGCAGAAAATCTTACCCTGGAAATGGGTGAGCCCGGTATGCTCTTAGCCGCCTTGCCAGTTCTCTATACCTCATTTGGATTTCATTGTGCTGTACCCACCGTAGTGCGGTATGTAAAAGGTAACCCCAGGGATTTCCGGCTGGCCCTGGTGCTGGGTAGCCTTTTGCCTCTTGTGGTCTACTCGCTTTGGCAGGTGGCCACCAATGGTACCCTGTCATCACTCATGATTACGGATCTTCAAACCAGACCTGATGCAGTGGGACAGCTCATTAACCGAATCGGAGAAGTCAGCAATTATTCTGGCTTCAGCCATCTCATCAGTGTTTTCACTGCCTGTGCGTTAGGCACTTCTTTTCTGGGCGTGGCGATTGGTCTTTTTGACTACCTGGCAGAGGTTAGCCAGAGGCCTAATACCATCATGGGCCGTATCCAGACTATCTGTCTGACTCTGGGCCTCCCATTGGCTGTTGCGGTTTTATTTCCGGGCAGCTTTGTGAGCACTCTGGGTTATGCCGCAGTAGCACTGGTTATTCTTGCAGTCTTTATTCCGGTTTTACTGGTTTGGGAGGTGCGTAAGGAGCATCTGGAAGAGCCTTACCAGGTTGCCGGGGGCAACCTGGTGTTGATGGTTATGTGTCTGATCGGGCTGACAGTGATTCTCGCACAGGTTGGTATTGTTTCTGGTTGGTTGCCTGCGCTGGATTCCTGATCAACTCTCAAAGTCCGGATCGTCTGGGTTCACAATGCCTGAATCCTGGTGTGATAAGGGAGGTAAAGTACTTTTAGCTTGCTCTTGAGGATCGGGTTGGTAACGATTGACTTCAGCTTGTTCTGCCAGAGCCTTTATTTCTTCTTCTGTTCTGGGCTTTTCGACTTTTTGTCTTCCCCCACCTGCCTGAAACTCGAAATAGATTTTGGCAAAATATTTCAACTGTGAGCTAAGCCCTGAGCTACCAAGAAGAAGTTCAGAGCTGACCTTTTCTGTTTCACGCTCTTTGGCTCTACCTAAACTATCAACCAGCCTGACGTCTTCTCTGGCAGCCGCATGACAGGGAGAAAATTCTTCCTGATGCTTCTGACTGATCTTATTCATGTGTTTATCAAGCTCTGTTAATGAAGGTTCCAGCAGTTTTAATCTTTGAGTTAATACTTCGTTATAGTCACTCTGGAGCTCTTTATTCCTTGCACTCTCTTCCTGTTGTTTTTTGATCAGAGCTTTTTCACTTTTGGAAGGTTTGTATTTCCCTCTGCCCTGACTGACTTTATTGAGAATCAAAAGTGCTTCTGATCCCAGACTCTTTAGTAATTCATTAGAAACATTGAGCGCTTCTTTTGAATAGGGATAGAGGGTTGTGCTTGCTGAGATCATGTCCAGTGTTTCTTTGGCTGCTTTCTCTGCCTGCAACCATTCATCTTTGCATTCTAAAATGGCTAGTTGTTCCTGCATGCTCTTGCGATCTTCAAGGACTCTGGTTGGGGGCTTTTCAACGGATGGTTTGCCAAGCATGACTGACATAGCATGGAGAGAGCGGTCTGGTCTGTCTGAGGTGCTGTAGTCCGCCAGTAAGGTGTTGAGTCGCTGGAACATGCGAACTATTTTTTGACCTTTTGCATAGAGTGTTTTTGTTTCTTCGGGCCATCCAATGCCCACTTCTTTGACATGATAAAAGCCGCTGACGTGTCTTTCGCCCAAAGGTATATAGCTATCCTGACGGGGCTGGTGGACTTCGGGTGATTCCTGGATCGTTTTATCCGGACTGAAGGTCTGTACCTTCTTGTTGAATGAGCTGCCTGTAATATTAGGTACTTCATTTTTAAGTGAGCCTAGGCCGCTGTCCTGGCTGGTCAGGCTATCTTGCTTTTGCGACTTTCCTGGTATATCCATTTTTTTAATCTCTTATTTCTCACAATCTCATTATAGATTGAGCAGTGGAAAGACTTTTCCTCAAAGAGATGAGGAGTTTAGTCCAAATTGAGATAGATAACTCTTTGATAAATCAGGGTAAAAATTAAATGATAGGACTGCGTGGCAAGCCTCAAAGAGAGTCTGTCCTACCAGGTTGGGGTCAATGGCATCCAGTCCTTTCAGGATGCAGTCTCTTGATCGCTGATTATTCAGGGTGATGGGTGTCAAAACATCGACAAAGCTGGCTACAAGGCCGTACAAATCTTTTTCTATGTCATTTTCTTCGGCCCAAAGGTCAGGGTCAGCATACTGCTCTGAGTAGGATTGGGCGGCAATATCCAGTCCTACCCCAAAATTCACCAGTACGGCCCGAACCGGATTGCAAATGATGTTTCGGGGGCAGATAGCACCATGGAAAATATTCATTCTGTGAAGATACTGCAGTCCTGTGAGCAACTGGGCAAACCACATTTGGGGTTGTTGTTCTTCATAGTGATGAAGCTCATTCAGCGAGCAGCCTTTCAGCCAGTAGCGGGCGATAAAAAGATCCTGACTGGCAGGGAGTTGGCCAAAGGCAATAACCCGCTCAATGTGTGGATGAAAAAGGTGAGAAAGACTGCGATACAAGCAACTTAGTTCTGGCCAGTGTTCGTCAATACGATGATAGATCGAGAGGCCACAGTGATATTGTCCCTGTATATGTTCAGCACGCCAGAGTTGACTGGTTTTAGTGATCTGGATGCATTCTTCCAGTTGAAAGTGATGATCAACGATGGCTCCTTTTCCAAGAGTGATGGCTTTTTGCTCTCTGTCACAAATCCCTAATTCAATCAGCGCGGACAGGTCACAACACAGCCAGTCCAGGTCAAGATTTCGACCTAATGCGGCCTGCTCATACCACTGGTAGATTCGGGGCTGGTGGGTTTGCTTTGCCAGTGAACAGAAAAGGGCTGCGTAATTTTTAATATCTTCATTCAGCGTGGAGCCATTGATGATATCGATGTATTCAATATCGCCATCATCAGTGATGAAAACACAGTTCTCTGACCAGTTACCTACGGTATAACCCCTGCGATGAATTTGTTGCAGAGCTAATGCCGAATGTCTCAAGGCCTCCAGTAACTGGTAGGTAGTATGTTCCTGAGGTTTGAAGGCACTCAAGGGTAAACCTCTGGGCATTTTTATGGGGAGAACAAGTTGCTCGCCGTCCTGAATGAGAGGAGCGCAATAGGGAACACCTGTGCAGCCTGACAGTTTCTGAAGTCTCATGAACTCATCTCTGAGTTTCTGTTCCTGAGTGTATTGCATTTCCTGATTTTCAAAACCGGTTGAAACCAGAATTTTTAAAAGCCAGGGAGCGGACCAGTCGCCAGGTTGATATTCAGCCTGCCAGATTTCCATACCATGTTGAATGAACAGGCATTTCACTTTATGGAAATCCTGTATTCGGTTGTTGCGGCGCTCGACCACAGAAACCTGTCCCAGGGTTTCCAGTACATGTTCCTTCTGTTTTTCTGTGACAGGGAATTTTTTTGGAGCTGTGAGACCCCACTGGTGGGTAAGAGCTGAGATGATCTGTTCCGGTGTGTAGATACTCAGTGATCCGTCGTCTTTTTCCAGAGAAATCTCAGCTCCCTTTCGACCCGTGACAAAGACCATGCCCTGACACCAGGGAGCATAGACTCCCACGGGAATTTTGTGTTTGATCTTACCTGCCAGCACTCTGGCAACGTAATTGGCCTTGGCCAGACAGTTATCAACATTTCTGCCATCCAGAGACCAGGCATGCTGCCCGGCACTGAGCCTGCCAATGTAACCTTTTACATCGACTACATAGATCCCCCACTCGCCAATAATCAGAGCATCGACTTCCATTGCCTGACCGCTGTGAACCGGTATCTCGATATTGGTAAGAAGCAGATAGTTTTGAGGAAGCTGGCTGGCGAGCAGTTTGAAGGCCCAGCGTTCAGAGTCATTTACAGCGTCACCAAAACTGATTTGTTTGGCCATGGTCAACTTCCGAACAGTGAATACTTGATTAAAAAAATCCTGAATGGGTAATGGGGAAATCAATTCCATTCAAGGCTGTCAGAATAGTTTAGCTGGCCGTTTAACATTGATCCGATTACTATCAGGACAACTAACAATAAGAAAAAGGAGCGCCTCATGTTGAGAAAAGCACTGCTGACAGCATCCGTTTTGGTTCTGCCTGCATTATCGTTTGCCAATGGCTATGTAGGTCAGTGGAAAACGGTGAATGAAGAAACCAATGAAGCGGAATCGCTGGTCACCATCTGGAAAGATGGCAATGAGTTGAAGGGAAAGATTGAGCAGATTCTGGATCCTGAAGCCAGAGACATGGTGTGTGAAAAATGTGAGGGCGAGAAAAAGGATCAAAAACTGGAAGGGCTGACCTTTATCTGGGGTATGGAAAAGGACGGTTCTAAATACGACGACGGTAAGATTCTCGACCCTACTTCAGGAAAAGTTTACAGTGCCAGCATGAAGCTGATTGAGGATGGAGAGAAGCTGGAGGTCAGAGGTTATCTTGGCTTTGCGCTTTTAGGAAGAACTCAGGTCTGGGTTAAGGCTGAGTAAAGAGGGAAATGGGCAGACCAATAGTCTGCCCACAAACTCTGCTAGGAGTCTGTCGGACTTATGCTTTCGAGCATACTCTCTATTGAAGAGTCAGTAGAACGAGTCGACAGTCTTGAGCGTTCTAGGAGTCTGTCGGACTTAGCCGACCGTAGCGAGAAAAAGTCCGGTTTGAGACAGTTTTTATGATTATTTGAGGCGAATAGCGAGCTATTCAACGAAAAGAATCATAGAAAATGGCCA
>NZ_JBPCXO010000201.1:0-38771 GCF_051008435.1 Endozoicomonas sp.
TTCTTGATAGAGCGCAGTGATTTTTTTAGGGATGTCTTCTTGTTCAGGGCGTGACCCACAAAATACAGGCCAGCTGCAGGGGTATAAAATTCCGTGTCGGATTGCTCAAATTTCAGTTCCACAAAAATGCACTTATATGGTGAAAACCCAGATGAGCAAATATTAGTCAACAGATGCTGATATTACTGAGTTTTTGGCAAATTTAACGATCATGAACTCACGGATTCAGGTCTATGTTTAGGGTCGATAAAGTGGCTTAAAGGTAGCTTTAAATTGATATAAAAAAACCAGCGGTCTCAGGCTGGCTTTTTTATACAGGAGTTGATGTTATTAACGCTTCCGACGAGCTTGCTCCAATAGCTCTTCACCTCGCTCTTTGGCAGAAGCGGATTTAGCGTTCTCTTTAGCCTGTCGTAAAACTTCGGGGTTTATTTTCTTATCCAAGTCTTCAAGGCTGATCGTTTCCTTTTTCATCATGATTACCTCGTATATTCTTCAAACAACTTTTCTGCAAGCTTAATGTGCTTCTTATAGAATTTCTTCTCATTTGCGCCATCTTTTACGCCGGCACACAGCACTAACGCATCGCGATTTGGGTTAAATGTAAAAAAGATTCTATAAGGGCGACTGCTTGCATTCACTCTTAGCTCTTTGAGATTTGATACTTTGTCTGATCCATACAGCGTATCCACGTCAGGGCGGCCGAGTTGTGGACCATGCATTTTCAAGCGTTCTAAAACTTCACGTATTTTTAATTGAACAAATTCATCTTGCTCTAAAAACCAACTTTGAAACTCATTGGTCATCCTAATATTCCAGGTCATCCTTGATATACCTTAAACTTCTTTACTTGATGGGTGACCGGGATACTCCCAATCCATATCCTTAAACGTTAATCTGATTTCGTAATAAACAGACTCAGGCTCATCACTAACATTTGGGCAGTTAAGTACAAGCTCATACGAGTTATCCGGACGGGAACATCCCGGAAGATAACCAAGCTTGGCAAGGTCTTCTACAACTTTCTTGCGTCTTAATCTTGCAACTAATTGATGATGAGCGTCACGAACAAATCCAGATGGATTTTCTTCTGCCTGTTCGACAGACATAAAGAGCTGATTATCTGTGAGCTCTTCAAGCTTAAAGCTCTCAACTAAGCTCTCACTGATTTGGTAGGAACTATCAATTGTAAATAAGAAACCTTGCATAGATGTATCCTTTTTTCTAATGCTTGGTACTAAGGCTCTTGTGGATATTAGTCTTTTTAGATTCTGTTCGCCACAAGATCAATTGTAGCGAACAGAAGTGGCATGTGGGCTTTTACATCACACGCATTCCAGGCTGTGCGCCTTCATGAGGCTCAAGAATCCAGAGGTCTTTGCCGCCAGGGCCAGCGGCCAGCACCATACCTTCACTGACGCCAAACTTCATTTTGCGTGGTGCCAGGTTGGCGACCATGACAGTGTATTTGCCGGTCAGAGCTTCAGGAGAGTATGCGGACTTGATGCCTGCAAATATGTTGCGAGGCTCTGCTTCGCCAATATCCAAAGTCAGGCGCAGCAGTTTACCAGCACCTTCGACCAGCTCAGCATTGACGATTTTAGCAATGCGAAGGTCGACTTTGGCAAAGTCATCAAAAGTAATTTGCTCGGCAACAGGCTCTTTTTCCAGCCATTCGTTGCTGGTAGCTGTTTCAGCAGGTTTTTGCTCAGCCATTTTGGCAAGCACCTCCTTGCTGGCTTCAATCATGGCATCGACCTTATCAGACTCAACACGAGTCATCAGAGGTTTGAATTTGTTGACCTCATGATCGAGCAACAGTGTCTGACTGTCAGTCCAGGTCAGAGGCTCAACGTTCAGGAAAGCTTCTGCTTTGGTCGCCATAGCTGGCAGAACCGGTTTCAGGTAGATCATCAGCAGACGGAACAGGTTAATGCCAGCAGAGCAGATGTCGTGCAGCGCCTGATCCTTGCCTTCTTCCTTGGCTACGACCCAGGGCTTCACCTCGTCAATCCAGGCATTGGCCTTGTCAGCCAGAGCCATGATTTCACGCATGGCTTTGCCGAATTCACGACCTTCATAAAGCTCTGCAATGTGCTTTCCGGTTTCCTGGAAGTCAGTAGTCAGTTCAGGAATCATGTTGTTGGCAGACAGTTTTCCGCCAAAACGCTTCTTGATAAAGCCAGCATTTCGACTGGCAATGTTGACTACCTTGCCGACCAGGTCGGAGTTAACGCGCTGAACCAGATCTTCAGTATTCAGATCCAGGTCATCAATACGGCTGGACAGTTTGGCTGCGTAATAGTAGCGCAGGTATTCCGGGTCCAGGTGTTCCAGATAAGTCCGGGCAGTGATAAAGGTGCCACGGGACTTGGACATTTTCTCACCGTTCACCGTCAGATAACCATGAACATTGACAGAGGTAGGCGTGCGATAGCCGGTACCTTCAAGCATGGCTGGCCAGAACAGACAGTGGAAGTTAACGATGTCTTTGCCGATGAAGTGGTGCACTTCGCAGTTGCTGTCTTTCTTCCAGTAGTCGTCAAAATTCAGATCGTCTCTTCTCTGGCAAAGGTTCTCGAAAGAAGCCATGTAGCCAATAGGAGCGTCCAGCCAGACGTAGAAGAATTTGCCAGGCTCTCCTGGGATTTCAAAGCCGAAGTAAGGCGCGTCACGGGAGATGTCCCAGTCCTGCAAGCCTGTATCCAGCCACTCGGCCAGCTTGTTGGCAATCTCATCAGAAATGGTGCCCGAACGGGTCCACTCCTTCAGGAATCCATCAAAGTCGGACAGTTTGAAGAAGAAGTGCTCACTTTCTTTTTCGACGGGAACCGCTCCGGAAATAGCGGATCTTGGGTTCTTCAGATCCGTTGGGGAGTAGGTGGCACAACACTGTTCACAGTTGTCACCGTACTGATCGTCTGCGCCGCATTTGGGGCATTCACCCTTGATGTAACGATCCGCCAGAAACATCTGTTTTTCAGGGTCGAAGGCCTGAGTGATATTGCGACTGGCAATATGGCCATTTTCCTTGAGTTTCAGATAGATAGCTTCGGAGAGCTTGCGGTTTTCTTCAGAGTGCGTGGAGTGGTAGTTATCAAACTCCACCAGGAATTCGCCAAAATCACGAATACGCTCTTTATTGATCAGGGCTACCGATTCTTCCGGGGTTATGCCCTGCTTTTCAGCGTGCAGACTGATGGCCGTGCCGTGAGCATCGTCGGCGCAGACGTAAGTGCATTGGTTGCCGAAAAGCTTCTGAAAACGAACCCAGATATCGGTTTGAATGTATTCCACCAGGTGTCCCATATGCAGAGGACCATTGGCATAGGGCAGGGCGCTGGTGACAAGTATTTTACGTTGGCTCATTCGAGTACTGTGTTGCTGGAAAAGTGAGTAGGGTAAAGGAGGGGAGTATACGATAAATCGTTCAGGTAAAGCTAAATCACAGAAAAGAAAGTTTACTTATGGCTCCGTGGAAAGAAGCCATAAGCAGAGTTCATAGCTTAAAGCAATCGGAACGTTTTCAGGGGGGTGCCTGTGACCATAATATTGTCCTTTGGAAGCATGGAATAGGCGCAATCTCTTACTTTTTCACAAATGGTCAGCTGTCCTTTCATGAAATACTGTTGGGCTATCTCACCTATCTGATTCGTTGAAATGGCATCTGTTACGCCGTCACTCATTTGAAGAATCAGGCTGTCTTTATCCAGCTCATCCAACGGAATCATAACGATGGTCGGTTGAGCGGTAAGAGCGCCATTATGATGGTGATCTCCAATAGTGGCTGCAGAAGACGTGCCTCTGTCAACTCCAGGGCCTTTAACCCGAACAAGCTCAAATGCCTGGGTTTTAGGGTCTCTCTGGCTTTCAATCGTTCCGCCTCTCAGATGAACGGCGCGATTAAATCGACTCACTTTTGCTGCCGACCGGTCTTCTTCAGAGCCTTCATCTTCTGGCAGTAACTTGGCGTCTTCTGATAACTGAACACATTCCCCCTTGGGAGTGACCAGAATAGCTCTGCTATCGCCAACATTGGCGATGCAGAGGCGATCACCGATGACACATGCCAGATTGAAGGTGGTACCTGTTTCATCAAAGCGACGTATGCGATCCAGGTCAGCTATGGCGGCAGACACGGCTTCAGTAATACCGGCTTCTGTGAGCCCGCCACCACAGAACTGTTCGAGTCTTGCTTTGAGACAAGGAGCGATGGCTGCAATTGTCGCATTGGCCGCTTGCTCATCACCGTGGCCGTCAGCCACAGCTGTCAGCCTGATTGGCAGCCAGTAAGATCTTACAGAGCAAAAAACGAGACAGCTGGCAGAGGCATCTTCCATGGAGGGGCTGCCACCAGCAGTTTCTGAAAACACGGCGCCTGGATTATCTTTAAAACGTCCAGTGCTGCAGCTGATCTCCTTGTGTTTTAAATAGTTATGCTGGGGGATATCTGTTGCTAGCAGCTGCTTAAACTTTTCCGGATTTTTTGGAGCCTCTTGAGACTGAGCTGTTATGGCTGCATCTCTGTTGTTTCTGAGTTCTTCAGATACCTCTACAGGGGATGTTTTGACCTGATACTCAAGCGCATCCCATTCTTCTGTAGTTATTTTTGGGTTAACAATCCCCCCCGGCAACTGTTTGGGGTTACCTACTGTCTTGAATGTCATGTCGCCAACAGTGGCTTCTTTAATATTGGCGGTATTACTGACAATCTCTGTTTGAGTTACGGGCGGGTTGGATTTTGGCAGAGAGCATTCTGCCGTGTCACAAGCTTGTTTTAATTCGCGGTAGAGGGCCTGTACCGCAGAGTTGTTGATATCGGCTTTTCCGTTAATACGCCCAGACAGCTGATTGGTTTTTTCCGGGTCAATTATATACATCTCAATAGCCAGTCTTCGGGCATTATCTGAACTCAGGTTGGCTCCCTGTTCCTGAAGAAAAACGCAGAGTTCATCCACCTGGGCAAGAGTCAGGCTGGGAATACTGTCGGAAATGCTGGCAAACTGTGGCATTTGCGACAGTATGCTGGAAGCTGAATGGACTTCTGAAAGTGTGGGGGTGTTAGAGACACTTATTTTCTTGATGGTTCGGGCACCGAGTGTTCCCTGGGGGCGATAATGCTCCAGGGCTTTTTGCATGTTGCTTTGACACTCTTCAAATGTTTCCTGCGTTTTTTTATCCTTTAGAGTTCCCCATGTTAACCATCCACCCGTCAGACTGTTGTGGCTCACGAAAGCCGCTTTTGTCAGGATACGGCCATCACGGGTCAGGCCAACAGGTGTATCTTCCGGATTGGTGCTACCTAGCTCGGAAACGGTGCTTTTCAAGACACTCAGTCGAGGGAAATGAATAGAGCCTGATAGGGGGTCGTAACCAGTGGCCATGTGAGGTGCTCTCTAGATTAAGAGTGGATAATGTGAGAGCTATCGGCGAAGAAGGTGAAAGAATAATAGGGCAGGAAAAAAGTAAGATCGTTTGGAGCATGAGCAGGATAAACCGCCGATGCATAATAAGCCTGGCTTGGGTGAAGGGGCCAGAAGAAAGTAAAAATACCGCTGTTCAATCCAGCTTTACTGGCGTTAAAATACACGGCTCTCCATTGGAAGTATGGGGAGTTTCCAGGGGCAAATGGGTTCTGTCCGGTCTGGCTTCTGGCTCCTGGTGGGTTTCAATTCCCTGAAAATCATTTAGATTTGGTCCATTTCATTGCATGATTCATAGTGTAAAGGGGCGGACCTTTCTCTGGCTGGCATCCCCTACAGCCAATTACCCTGCAGCACAGGGCTGTTTCATTATTACAACCGGTAGACCGGAACCGGGAAGGCAGGTATTGTTAATTTCATGACTGACGAGGATCAGAAGCGGTATATCCGGCAGAGAAATGCCGGGGCCTTGCCCTGGGAGCTGGAAGATACAGCTCATCAGAAAGCAGAGGAGCATCCGGTATTCGGCCAGCAGACGACTCAGTCGAACACGCTGGTTGAGGGCGCACGGGTACAGCCATTGCCTAAGGATTTTGCACCTGATCCGGTCTATATCGAGTTTCTTGAAGAGCATCATGGTATTCCTACGGACTTTACTCATGCCCAGTTGCCAGAGTTTAAACTCTATTGGCTGGAGACGGGAGAAGCTCGAAAGGCCTGGCAGAATAAGTTCAAGAACCATGTGATCTATCAGTGGAAGCGGAGCCAAAGTGAAACAGGGCAACGAGCTAATCGATCAACAGCTGAAAAGCTTACAGACACCAGCTGGGCAGACGGACTCCAGGTCGACTTCGACGACTCAGACGAACAGCCATGAGCCGGTAGAGAGCCATAACCATCAGAGCAGTGCTGATGGCGATCAAAACGGTGCGAACAATGCTGAGCTGAAGCAGCAGTACCGTTATGCCATCAATGGCCTGTTTACCCTTCTCGAAGATGCTTTTCCCCTGAAGTTTCGGCGAGCTTTTCCAACGGATGAAGATCTGAGCCGGGCTAAAAGGGTCTGGTATCAATCCCTTAAAGAATTCAGTCCTCGTCGTATTATTCAGGCCGGTCAGAAGGCGCTGGATACCACCAGGTTTTTCCCGGATCTCAGTGAAATACGTGAACTCTGCAAGCTTCGCTATGACGAGATGGGGCTCAAGGAGCCACTGCAGGCCTACTATGAAGCCTGTTATGCGCCGGAGCAGACCCGGGAGTACCGATGGTCTCACATTGCTGTCTATCTGGCTGCCCGTGAAACAGGCTGGATAACTCTGAGAAGTGAAGAGCAAAGAACGGCTTTTCCAATCTTTGAACGTAATTACAACATTATCTGCAACCGTGTTATTGACGGTGAGGATCTTGAAGCTTCAATCATGAAAGGCATTGAAGACAGCCGTTCAAAAGAGGCAGTGAGAGTGGCGGATGAACAAGCCGAGCAATCTCTGCGAAAAGAGATGGAAAAGCAGGGGATTGATCCTGATTCCGGGCGATCCGCGTTTGATAAGTTGAAACAATCCCTATCCTCTGGAGGCTGACCGAGAATAGGTAGCCTGGCCTAAAATCCAGAAAGAACGGTCTGTTTTCCCGATGAATTTGATTAAATAGGCCAGCTATTCGCACAAATCCATCGAAAAAACAGCCTCGTTCTACTGAATTTTATGCTCAGGCGCTATTCTTGGTCAGTCTCCCGATCAGTAAATTCGGTTTTTACTGGAAGAATAACAACGAAATCATTAGTCTATCCGCCATTCTATCGGTTGGAGTCTGACGCCCATGAGTGTCTTAGATCGTGCTGCGGTTGAAGCCGCTGTTCAAGGCTATCACGATCCCTTTCTGAAGCAGGACCTGGTCACAGCAGGCTGTATCCAAGAACTTTCCATCGAATCTGGCAAAGTTACTCTGAAAGTTGAATTGGGTTATCCCGCTGAAGGCTTTAAAGGAGGCATTGAGCAGTTATTGTCTGCCAAGATTGAAAACCTGCCGGGTGTTGAAAGTGCCAAAGTCTCGGTTAACTGGCGTGTTACCAGCGCTCCGGTTCAGGGTGAGCTGGAAGCGATGTCCGGGGTTAAAAATATTATTGCGGTTGCTTCCGGAAAAGGAGGGGTTGGCAAGTCTACAACGACCGTTAATCTGGCATTGGCCATGGCAGCAGAAGGCGCCAGGGTTGGCATTCTGGATGCCGATATTTATGGTCCCAGTATCGGTATGATGTTGGGTTTGCCGGATGGAACCCGTCCAGACGTAAAAAATGAAAAGTTCTTCATGCCGATTGAGGCTCATGGTATCCAGGCGATGTCGATGGCTTTTCTGGTCACAGAAGATACTCCGGTCGTGTGGCGTGGTCCTATGGTCAGTGGTGCTTTGCAGCAGTTGTTGACCCAGACTTTGTGGAATGATCTGGATTACCTGTTTATTGATATGCCTCCCGGCACCGGAGACATCCAGTTGACGCTGGCTCAGAAAGTGCCTGTGACAGGCAGTGTCATTGTCACTACGCCTCAGGATCTGGCTCTGATTGATGCTAAAAAAGGTATTGAGATGTTCAATAAAGTGAATATCCCGGTGCTGGGCGTGGTTGAAAATATGGCCATGCATATCTGCTCTGAGTGTGGTCATACCGAGCATTTGTTTGGCGAGGGGGGCGGAACTCGTATTGCCGATCAGTTTGGTGTTGATTTGTTGGGTGCTCTGCCGCTGTCCATGATGATTCGTGAGCAGTCTGATGAGGGAACACCTGTTGTAGTTTCTGAACCAGACTCCCAAATCACAATAATCTACAGAGATATGGCCAAGCGGGTTGCTGCTGAACTGGCATTGAAAAATGCCGAGCAATCCAAAGCGCCAACGATTTCGTTCAGTGATGACTGAGTGACCGGGGGGAGGTCATACTCCCCCATTACTCAGAAGTTTTGCAGATGCTTACTGACCTTTTCCATAAACTGCTCCCTGTCTTCTTCTGTGTTCTTGTCCATGCTGTAAAGCGCTAACCATTTTATATCTTTGCACTTTGATACGGCTTTCAATGAGAGTTTGAACATCTTTCTGGGGGGATTGCCAACCAGAGTCATTCTCCAATGAGACGATCCCTGGGTAGTGATGATCAGGAATTTTTTAATATTAGTCAGGCCTGGCTGTACGCCATTAGGGCCAAAGGTTGCTACCACTCCGGGCAGCCAAACACGATCGAGCCAACCCTTGAGAATGGCTGGTGGTCCCATCCACCAGGTGGGGTAAACAAACACAACGGCCTCAGCCCACTTTAGTTTGGCAACATGGTCTTCTATGCCTCGAGTGTTGTCCTTGGTCATATAGCTGATTCTTTCTTCGCAAGACATTCGTGCTTCAAAATCACAGTCATATAGGTCCAGAGGGTGCACAGTGTGTCCAGCCTGGGCTAATTGATCGCAGGTCAGTTTGAACAGAGCTGCGTTATAGCTTTCCGGGTTAGGGTGGGCATAAACAACTAAAACGTTCATGCTGATAGTTGTCCTCTGGATGGGGAGCGGCGACAGATACTGACTTTCACTGTTGATTGTTTCTTTTTTGCTATGGGCATTTTGCCAACGATCTTAAAGGAATGGTTCTGGCAATTAAAGCAGACACAGTATAGAAAAAGAGAAGAGGCTACCGTGTGTGATTGTCAGGCACGTATAATGTCTCCTAATAATATTCTGAAGGTTGTGGCCTCTGGTTCGGTCACTTCCTTCCTGCTGCTGGAAAAATAGACCATGAGACTTTGTGATCGGGATATAGAAGCTTGCCTGGACAGTGGAAAAATCACCATTGAGCCACGGCCCGGTTCAGATAAAATCAGTGGGGTCAGTGTTGATCTGACCCTGGGAAACAGTTTCAGAGTTTTCAATGATCATGCAGCACCCTTTGTGGATATCAGTGGCCCAAGGGAAGAGATCAATCGGGTGCTGGACTCCATCATGAGTAAAGAAATCTCCCTGGATGATGGCGAAGCGTTTTTTCTTCATCCTGGTGAACTGGCTTTAGCGGTTACCCGGGAATCCTTAACCCTGCCTGATGACATTGTTGGCTGGTTGGATGGCCGTTCTTCTCTGGCTCGACTCGGGTTAATGGTGCATGTCACAGCTCATCGTATTGATCCTGGCTGGAGTGGTCAGATCGTGCTGGAGTTTTTTAATGGCGGAAAGCTGCCTCTGGCTCTGAAACCGGGAATGGGTATCGGTGCTATCAATTTTGAGACTATGAGTGGTGCTGCGGCCCGCCCGTATAACAAGCGAAAGAATGCTAAATACAAAGAGCAAAACAGTGCGGTGGCGAGCCGGATTGCTGAGGATTAATAAGGTAGCTCGCCAGAATACTCCTTAATGTGTTCATTGTCTGCTTGAGTGGCTTGATCTGGGTCAGGATACTGGCTTGTTGACTTGGTACATACTGTGATCAGGTTGTTAAGGAGAGAGGATCATGGCTCAGGATAATCCGCTGCAAGCGATCACCGCAGAACAGATCATGACGGCCGGGGTTATTACAGTACCCTGTGACTGGAGTGTTGAGAGACTGGCAAGGTTTCTGACTGACAAAAGTATTTCCGGGGCACCGGTGGTGGATCAGTCCGGTCGATTGATTGGTGTTGTGACGCTCTCCGACATCGTACGTCATGCCGGGAGTGGTCTGGCAGACATTCATAACCGGGACGATAGTTTTTATCGAACCATGACCGATAGGGATCTGTCTGATGAGGATCTGCGGGCTTTCCATGAGTCGGTCGATCAGGCTGTTCTTATTGATGACATTATGACGCCCATGGTATTTGAGGTGGCGCCAAAAACACCTTTATTTAATGTGGCTGAAGCTATGGTGAAAGGTCGCATTCATCGAGTGCTGGTAACCGAGAATCGTCAGTTGAAAGGCATTATCAGTGCTTTGGATCTTCTCAAGGTTATGACGGACTAACCTGGATATTTCATAAACATGCTCCTGCTCTCGCTTGTCCCTTGCCGCCCTAAGAAAGTTTGACTCAGTCGACCGTACTCCCCGGTACGGCGCTCCTTCGTCAAATTCCTTAGAGCGACAATGGTCTGCGCGCGATTCAGGGCAGTTTATGATATATCCGAGCTAAAACAGAAAACCCCGGTTTTCCCGGGGTTTGATAGGTCATGCTGATATCATTTCAGCATGATTTCAGCGCGACGGTTTTCCTGTCTCATTTCATCCGTCTCATTACCGCGAACAGGGTTATCTTCTCCTTCACCTTTTACGGAAATGTTGTCTTCAGGAATACCTCTTTCCATCAGGTAGTCTTTGACGGCCTCGGCTCTTCTTTCAGACAGTTTCTGGTTGTAAGTTCTTGAACCAATCTCACAGGCGTGTCCGACAATCTCGATGCGGCTATCCTGGTCCAGTTGGCCAATCAACTTATTGAGCTTTTCCAGGTCATCGGATTTCAGCTTGGAAGAGTCAAAGTCAAAGTTGACGGTGGACATGCCTTCAACGCCTGGAATACCCAAAGGGCTGTCAGGCTTGGCAACAGGGTCCAGCATGGCGCAGGCTGTACCGCCAATCAGAGCACCTGCCACAAAAGCAGCTCCTCCGGTCGCCATGTTATAGGCTGCGCCGGGAATCCCCATGACTGCACCGCCTTTGACCATACAGGTCGACCAGTGAGATTTCTCGGAAACCGATTTTTGGGAAGTGGTAGAACAACCTGCTGTGAACAGCAGAGAGAAAACGAGAGCGAATGTGCTCAGCATCCTTGCAGACATGGTACAACTCCTATCCATGGTTTTTACAGCTTGGTCTGAAGATCTTTCGGGTAAAGAAAGATTGCAGGCCATTTCCAGTTGATTATAGGGAGAGTTGAGCTGCGTTCCTGATGACTGTTTTCCAGTGGTTTGATTTAAATGTCGAAAACAGCAAACGACAGGGATACTTTTTTGACATTTTAAAGGTTCAAAGGTGCTTTTTCAGGGAAGAGTGGTCACTTTTCCAAAGCCTTGCTTTGGTTGTTTTAATCGGGGAGGTAATCCTGCCGACTTCCGCGAATTATCAATAGCCGATAAAGGGCCGAAATTCTGAGATCAAAGTCGCTTATATCCATACAACTACGCATTCTCAGGGCCTTCATCAGGAGTAAACTGAAATGGCAATGAATTATTAGTCTGGAGAAAGAAGATGAAACCCAATACCCAGACAGCTATGCAGGAGCTTATTGTACAGGTCAGGGGAGCCATTCCGTTCAATATGCCCGAAGCAGAGATCTGTACAGGAAAGTGTGTTGGTTGCCCAAAGAAACTGCTGGAGTTTCTTGATCAGGAGTTAAGTGACTGGGAATTCCGGCTGCAGGATGAAGAGCTTCCCAAGCTGGGAGACATCAACCGTCTGGCCAAAACCTCAAAGAAAGTGCATAAGGCTTTGACCAGAAACGGGTTGGTTTAATGCTTAGAGAGTCTGAATCGAACGTCTACGAATATCCTTTATCAATACGACAGCGACCACAGCAGCCAGAAAGATGTTAGAAAGTGGCAATGCAATCCATACTCCGGTGACACCGAATATAAAAGGTAGCGTAAAGAGCAGAGGGATTTGAACGCCCATATTGCCCAGAGTAATGAGTGTGGCTGTTCTTGATTGAGCCAGTGCCTGAAAGTAGGCGGCTGCTACAACAATAAAGCCATCCAGAAACATCGTGAACAAATGCAGGCGCAGTCCTCTTACGGTTTCTGCTATCAATACTGGATCATCACTGTTAAAGATTTGTGCAATGGTTTCTGGCATCAGGTTTATCAATAAAAGCATGCTAATACCAATAACCAGAACCCATCGAATCCCCATCATCAGCGCTTTACGAATATTCTGTTGATGGCCTGCACCATGGTTGTAGCTCACCAGAGGTTGAATACCATGAGCTATGCCTTCTGCCAGCATGTAAAAAATGGCCTGGACATAGCCGACAATGGTAAATGCCGCTAATGCAGTGACCGAACCGAACTCAAGAAACAGACGATTGTGGATAGCCAGAACAAAGCTCATGTAGATAAACATGGTCAGACTGGGTATGCCGGTTATCATGATCTGGCGATAGCCATCCAGGCTGATCTTTAAGTGCTTCAGTGACAATCTAAGTCTTGCTTTATTGCTGAAGAAATAGATAAGACCAATCACAGCGGTGGCCAGTTGAGCTAAAACGGTAGCGATAGCCGCACCAGCAACCCCTTTTTGTAAAACGACAATAAACAAGTAGTCCAGAGCAATGTTTGCCAGGGCTCCTATGACCATGACGATCGTGGCCAGATGAGGGCGTTCGTCATTTCTGATCATCATGGGGAGTGCGGCACCGAGCAGGGCTGCCAGAGAACCTATGCTGATCACTTGCAGGTAGCTCCTGCCCATTACCAGCACATCATCAGTGGCTCTCATCAACATCAAGCCGCGATCACCGTAGTGATAGAGGATTAAACCCAGACCCACAGAAAGCAGAACCATCAGGCTGATGGCGTTGCCGAAAATGGATTGAGCCTGTTCGTGTCTGCTCTCTCCTCTGAAAATGGAGTAAAGCGCGCCAGAGCCAGTACCGCACATCAGACCGATACCGATAACCAGTCCAAAGATGGGCCATACCAGATTCATGGAAGCCAGTGCGTTTGCACCGACATATTGGCCAATAAAAATTCCGTCAATGGTTGCGTAAAGTCCATTGACCAGCATTCCGGCCACTGCAGGCAGGGTGTAACGCCAGAATTGTCTTTCAATAGTAGGGGGTTGTCCCGACTGCTTTTGGATCGTGCTCATCTAGTTACTTCCATAAAACAGGTTTCATTATTTGTTAGTAAAGCTAACTAAATTGGGCTGAAAGTGATTCACTTGGACATTCGCATCAGGAAATTAATGGCTGATGGAGTCGCAAACCTTACTCAGTAATTGCTCAAGCCTGTTCAGTTCTTTTTCAGGCAGTGTCCTGCTAATTCTGTTGATCAGAGCACTGTAAATTTCTTTATCTTTTTCGAGAATATTCAGTGTCATCGGAGTAATTGAAAGCCGAAATGCTCTGCCATCTTCAGGGCATGGGGATCGACGAATCAGACCACGCTTTTCCAGCTTCTGTACCATTGTTGTGGCAGAAGGTTTGGAAACATTCATCTGCTTGGCCAGGTCAGACAGTCTGGGTGAGTCCAGTTCGTGGACGGACTTCAGATAGTCGTATTCATTGAATGAAAGCTGATTGGCCAGCTCTATTTCCCCGCTGTCACGCCACATTCGGGCGAGTTGTCGCTCAAGGAAGTCCATGGACTGGCCAAGGCTTCTTACAGAGTCATTCTTCATAATTGATTAGCCTGGCTAACTAAATATTAGGGTGAGTATATCCTCCGAAAATGGCGAAAGATAGTCCGTGATAATCCTGCTAGAAGTAATCTGAACGATTAAGTGCTGGAGAAGTCTACCCTCAGGGTTTGGTATTTTCTGGGTAGGGAGTGACTATGAAGCTCAATGCATGGGTGTTTTCTTTTCTGATGTTATTTTCGGGTCACAGTGCCTTGGCTGGGGAGTACTATGTTGAAGATGCATTGTCTGGGGGAATTCTTTCGCACCAGCGATTGATAAAAGCGTTAATGGGGCAGCAACATATTATTGTTACCTGGGATCGCAGTAGTAAGCGTTGTGTTCCCGCTGACAGTGCCGTGTTGAATGAAATAACCAAGATGATGTTGAATCACCATTGGTTGCAAACTCTGGTACTGGGCTGGGTTGAGAGTCACTCTGACCAGGCTCAATTATTAAGAAAACACTCGCTAGAGACTCCGCTTGATAGCTTCATAAATAGATACAGTTCATTTTACCACCCATTGTTTCAGCCGGATAACACGCTGTTGAGTCAACTCCATGCTGAAGGCGTAAAGCTGGCTCCGGGAGATTTCAGTTTCAAGCCTTTTGTTGAAGGTATGAATGAGATGTCTGAAATGGGCTACTTAATGGCAACCGCACCGATCAAAGATGAGTTGTTCCAGAGTGACTTTAAGGTGCACGAGAAGGCCATTGTCAGGCTAAATCAGATCAAAAATACGCTGGGAGAAAAGGCATTCAATAATCTCGTGCTTCAGTTTCCAGGCAGTCACACGGTATCTTCAGAGATTCTCACCAGAAGGTTTAATAGTCAGGTTGAGCAGGATGAAGGACTGGCCTGGTTCAGTCAGGCATCAGGGCAATTAGTGTTAATGCCTTACTATACCCATGCAAGAAAGGATGTTGGCTTCGTGCCTTACCTCAGAAAACTTCAGCCCTTTGCTCAAATCAAGGTGGTTTTGATTGTTACAAAAGAGTGCAGAGAGGCATCAGAAGGGTATTCAGGTGTCGACTATCTATTGGTTGAGCACTGAATCAGTTGAAGCAGGGCTAACCGAGCCCTGCTTCTGGCTCATCAGTTATGAGCGTGCAGCTCTTCGTTGAGAGCAATGGCGGATTTGTTGGTCAGGCATTCAATCGCACCGGTCATGGAGTTGCGACGGAACAGGAGGTCAGACTGACCACTGAGCTGATTGGCTTTGACGGACTCAACAACGTTTCTCTGGTCGTCCAGAACATTCACCTTGCTACCAGCTGTCAGGTAAAGACCGGCTTCAATGGTGCAACGATCACCCAGTGGAATGTTAATACCGGCATTAGCACCTATCAGGCAGTTTTCACCCAGGGATACAACAATGTCGTTACCACCAGACAGAGTACCCATGGTGCTGCAGCCACCGCCCAGGTCAGAACCTTCTCCAATCATGATACCGGCAGAGATACGGCCTTCTATCATGCTCTTGCCTTCGGTACCGGCATTAAAGTTGATGAAGCCTTCGTGCATGATGGTGGTGCCTTCACCGACGTAAGCACCCAGACGAACACGAGCTGCATCAGCAATACGCACGCCGGCAGGCACTACGTAGTCGGTCATTTTCGGGAACTTATCCACAGAGTCGACACTGAGGTAACGACCTTCAGCACGGGCTTTCAGCTGACGCTCAGGCAGTTCTGTCAGATCAATAGCACCTTCACTGGTCCAGGCCACGTTAGGCAGCAGTGGGAAAATACCCTGCAGGTTAACGCCATGTGGCTTAACCATACGATGTGAGAGCAGGTGCAACTTCAGATAGGCTTCAGGTGTGCTGTTGAGCGTATCGTCTGTTTCCAGGAAGGTAATGACTCTGGGCTGGTCGCTTTCTTCCAGGCTCAACATCATCTTTGCCAGAGCTTCTTTACCCAGGTTGACGAAGGATTCTTCCAGAGCGTGGCAGGTTGTGCTGTCCAGTTCAACGCAGGTGTTACCACCTTTGTAGTCAACGATTTCAATAATTGCTGCAACCAGCTTTTCAGATGGGCTGAGCAGAGGCATGGGGTAGTATACTTCCAGCCAGTCGCCTTTAGTATTTTTGCTGCCTACGCCAATAGCAAGACTGAAAAGAGTTTGGCTCATAAATAGGTTCCCCTGATTCGCAAGTCAATTTGAAAATAGCCCGTTGCCGTTAGTGCAAGGGGCATTATTCTTCTGCCTGATTAACAATAGCCAGGCGCTGTCACTGAAAAAGTTCTTGATATTGCTTGTCTGAAAAGCCCAGAACTCTTTTGGAGCCTGTGTCGAGCAAAGGGCGCTTGATCATGGCCGGTTGCTCCAGCATCAGTTCGATGGCTGATGTTGCATCGACTGAAGCTTTTTGCTCTTCTGGCAGTTGGCGCCAGGTTGTTCCACGGCGATTCAGCAGTGCTTCCCAGCCCAATTCATCAGACCATTTCTGCAGAGAAGCCTTGTCCAGGCCGTCTTTACGATAGTCATGAAAGCAGTATTCAATATCGGCAGCAGTAAGCCACTTGCGGGCTTTTCGAATAGTATCGCAGTTGCTGATTCCGTAAAGAGTGATCACGGGGCTAACCTGTGTTTTCCGCTGTAAACAGCCATGAACAATAGAAAAAATCTTTCGTCATCTCATTGGGAGATGAAAGATTTTTCACGTAAATAGTAGTCAAGCGGCTTAGGATACACTTCTAGGTATTAAATTGCATGAGCAGGGGAGCTATTTCAGTAGAGCAGATAGTAGATGCCGTTTGCCAAGGCCTCACAGGCTATCTGGGCAGTGAACTTATTGGAATAAATGGTATTGGGCTTTTCGGTACTATGACTATAGAGAGTATGGGCAGCTTGACAGAAAGATACAAAAGCGGGCACATAGACAGCTCCTGATGTCATGCTTTTGCTTCTCTGTCTTCTGAATTCCTGAGGCTCCTTTTCGAGGAGTGTTTCTAAGTCTGGATCTGAGTTGGATTTCTCTCGCTTGTGCACAGTTAGATGAGAGCTGCTGGCTGTTGATTTTATAGTTCTCCTCTGGCTTTGTTTTAAGTCAAAATAAGAGCGGATGTATAAAAGCGAGTTATGTGTCAGCCCGGAACTTAATCGCCAGCCCAGTAGTTTTCTTTCATATTCGGTTCCCAGTTGTCTTCTCAACAGCTCCAGTGTACCTAAAGGATGTGTGGCAGCAGGGTTGAAGGTTTCAGCTGTTAAGTAGTAATGGAGGAAGATTTCATTATGATTTTGGGGCTGAACCAGAGGATCTATGGTGTACACATCGTGGGTTGAGGTAGCTTCTGTGAAAAGACTTAATGAGTGAGATGCTGGGGCTAAAACGGATGGTGTAATGTTTCTTAGGGCGGAAGCCTGTGTCCCCCACAGTAATTCAGTAAAGCTGAAAAAAACATTATTGGATGCGTGACTGAATGGCACAACAATTCTGGCAGTTGCAGAAAGTTCACGTTGCTGTTCGTGGATATTGGAAGTCGCTTTAAGCTCTAATTCGTAGAGATCACTGGATAGTTTTTTACCCGTATTAAATGTCAATTTCAGGAAGTGAGGGTGCTTTTGGCAGTCGAACCAGTTCAAACTGATAGTGGAAGTCAGCTTGAAAGGCATAAAGACGTATTTTGAGACTTCTACTAACTCAAGAGTTGAGTAATTAAGCGCTGAGATAAGGTCGCTGAGCATGGAGATTCGCAGGAGTTCTTCTGCAGTGGGTACTTCATATTGACAGTGCTGACTATTGAGGCTGGCTTTCAGAGTGTATTTTGAATGTGACGGTGTCTCTGAACGGTCCAGATAGGCACTGCCTACCAGCTCGGTTTCATTTCTGAAGACCCCCCGGTATACCTCATAAATCTCTGACCCGAGAGAAAGTGCAGGGAGAAGGGAAATAATAAATGTGTATAAATATTTGTTAATGGGGTTGGCAAATCTGAGATGGAAAGTGTGAATGTTCTGCTTAATCCGCCTCATGCCATAAATACTTCTGATTATTATGCCGACACAGTATAGAGGTACTTATTCAATAGTTTGGGCTATTTCGTCATGCAGGTTAAAAATGACCATCAGTGCAGCTATATTGGTGAGCGCTCAGGACCTTGCACAGAAGTTGCTACAGAAGGCAGAAATCATTGTTTCTGGCATGACAGACAGGCTGACAAATCAGGTCTTAATGTCAGGGAGTTGTTGGAAGAAAGGGCTCACAAAGGTACCCCGATGGAGGGGTTTTATCTGAAAGGCGCTAACCTCGATAATCTCGATCTTGTCTGTCCTGAGGGTGAGGTCTATCAGTTGATCAATAGTGACTTGAGTCGATGCAGTCTGGTTAAAGCCCATCTTTATCGCGCTGATCTTTCCGGCAGTAATTTGTTAAAAGCGGACTTAAGTCGGGCAAATCTTCATAGAACCAGCTTGATCGGGTCAAATCTTCTGGGGGTTAATTTTAAGGCAGCCCGAATTGAGCATGTCAATTTTGGTGATGTGTTTCTGCAAGAAAAGAAAGCTCGTCAGGCACATCAGGAAGGGGATGCACTTAAAGCCAGAGAGTTGTTTGAAGAAGCTGAAGATGTGGTTCGTAATATTCGTAAACATTGTGAAGCCCAAGGGTTGTTTCATAATGCTGGAGAGTTTTTTCACCGGGAAATGACCTTTCATCGATACCGATTTCCCTGTTTCTCCTGGCATAGAGGGGTCTCTAAGCTGGTGGACCTTCTTAGTGGTTACGGTGAAAAACCAGAAAGGGTGGTGTTGTTCTCAGCCTCATTTATTGTGTTCTGCTCATTGTTTTACTTCTTTCTCGGCATTGAGGATGAAGGAGCTTTAGTTCAATACCAGTCTGGTCAGACCTTTTATAATAATCTGATCAGCTGGCTGGAAACGTTGTATTTCAGTGTGGTGACATTCACAACGCTGGGTTACGGTGATTTAACCCCTATAGGGCTTTCAAGATTGTTTGCCGCCATAGAGGCTTTTATTGGTAGTTTTACGTTGGCTCTGTTTGTTGTGGTTTTTGTAAAGAAAATGACCCGCTGAAGAAAACCTTCAGCGGTTGTCATCGTCTTTGCAGTGTTTTCAGGTACGATAGGCTTCCACTTCTTCGGGATCGCAGCTGATGGCAGCATGCTCCTCTCCCTGAAGTAACTCCTTAAACTGGCTGCGATTCATATGAATCAGTTCACGGTGATTCCCTGCTTCCAGATACAGGTCCTGTACTGAATTCAGTTCATCATCCCAGCAGGTGGTCATGCCATAAGCGTTTCCTATTGGAGGAACGGCCCCGTCCTCACAATCTGGAAACAGATGTTTTAGCTCCTGTTCTGAAACCAGATTAAGGTGGCGGTCCAGTTTTGTGTTAATCCATCGAAGCATGAGTTTGTTCATAGAAGGCATGACAGCGATGACATAGCCATCTGTATCCCTGAGAACTACCGCCTTTGTCATGTTTTTGACTGGAATACAGGCGGAGTGTGCCGTATTCATCGCTCTTTCCGAGTATGGATGGGAAACAAGTTCGTAATCCGCATTATGTTCGTTCAAAAACATGTGCAGTTTCCGGGCGATGCTCATCTTCACGTCCCCGCACGAAGGTTAGAGAAGTCGGAATTAAAAAAGACTACGCCCAAGTTTATATGGAATATTTCAGAGTGCTGTGCCCGTAAGCCTAAATAGTAAGATGAAAATTATATATAAAAGTCAGTTGTAATCCGTTTCTATTCTTTCTTGGTAACATTTGTTGTTATGTGCTCAATAGTTGTCATTTGTCTTAAGATTTCAGTCCCTAAATTCTCTAATAGCTGAAGATTTTCTACTTCTTGCAGACATGTATCTTGAAATCAGTCGATCAAGCCAAAATTTGGTATTACTAGCGGTTGGCTTATTGGAATTGAATCAGTATCCTTTTGCGGCTTTCTAGGCTTCTGACTGACTTAATAATTAAAGGAAATCATTGTGAATTTCTCTGGATTGAGGCAACCCTCTCTGCTCGCCGGAGCGGGACTGCTTGCTCTCCCGCAAACCTCTTTTGCGGCAGAAGAGTTGTTGAGAATGACAACTCACCCCATCGCCTGGCTGTGTATTGTGATATTCACCCTGGCCTATGTTGCCGTTATGGCAGAAGAGAAATTGCATCTCAAGAAGTCAAAGCCGGTTATTTTGGCTGCAGGGATTATCTGGGCCCTGATTGCCTGGCTGGCCACGGGGCAGGGAGTATCCCACGAGAGTTTATCCAAAGCGGTCATGCATGACCTGGAAGAATACTCGGCTATGTTCCTGTTCCTGCTGGTTGCGATGACCTATATCAATGCCATGGAAGAGCGTCAGGTATTCGACTCGCTTCGGAGCTGGCTGATTCGAAAGGGCTTTAGCTACCGCCAATTATTCTGGGTTACCGGGATACTGGCCTTCTTTATTTCACCGGTTGCAGATAACCTGACGACGGCTTTGCTCATGGGGGCCGTAATCATGTCGGTTGGGCAGGGGCGTCCTGCTTTTGTCACGATGGCTATGATCAACGTTGTTGTGGCAGCCAATGCCGGGGGAGCATTCAGTCCTTTCGGTGACATCACAACCCTGATGGTATGGCAGGCTGACAAAGTTGAGTTCTTCCAATTCTTCGCCCTGTTCTTGCCCTCTGTCGTGAACTTTATCATTCCGGCTACCATCATGAACTTCTTTATTGAAAATGGGCGTCCGGCTGCTCTGGATGATCATTCGGGTATTCGCCGAGGAGGCATTGGCATATGTGTGCTGTTCCTGGTGACCATCATTCTTGCGGTTTCCTTTGAGAACTTCTTTGGTTTGCCACCCTTTATGGGCATGATGACCGGCCTTTCCCTGTTGATGTTCTATACCTATTTCCTGCAATTGAGAGGGCTGACCAGCAGCCGTCCTATTCCTGTCATGGGCGAAGAGAAAAAAGAGGAAGACCTGGATATTTTCAAGCGGGTAGCTCATGCCGAGTGGGATACTCTGCTGTTCTTCTTCGGTGTTATTTTCTCTGTGGGTGGCCTGCGTTATCTCGGATATCTGGAAGTGATTTCCGAAACCATGTACACCGGGGTAGGTCCAACCTGGACGAATATTGCAGCCGGTGTTTTCTCGGCCATTGTGGATAACATTCCTGTTATGTTCGCGATCCTGGGAATGAGCCCGGAGATGGATGTATTCCAGTGGTTGTTGATTACTCTGACCGCAGGAGTGGGTGGCAGTCTGTTGTCTGTTGGTTCTGCTGCGGGTGTGGCCCTGATGGGAACAGCAAAAGGCCGATATACCTTTCTGAGCCATCTGCGCTGGACCTGGGCTATTGCCCTGGGGTATGCAGCCAGTATTGCCACACATTTCCTGGTGAACGGCTAAGTGGTATTAGTGTCTGTGAGACCTTGTTTTCAGTGAGTGAGAACAGGGTCTCCCTGATAAATAATGTAAGGTGTACAGCTTCCCGATGTTCGAATGTTGATGATCGCGCTATAACGGGTATCAACACTGGGTGTTCGCCTATTGTTGCTGATAGGCATCTCCAGATCATCGGGTTCGATGTCGTACTGTTTGAACCACACCCAATCCTGCCCGGCGTCAGGCTGAAAGCTTAATTCAGCAAAGTCGTCATCCACCTCAGTAAAGAGTATTGTGCCGCGAATGGGCTGGTAGTTGCAATTGAGCGACTCCAGTGGGCTGGCGCAGCCCGTGAGCAAAATGGATGGTAGTATCCATGCTGCCATGCCAAAAGGTGTTCTGGAATTGTCAGAGCGTTTCAAATCTGAAGCTCCTGTTCTTTTTATCACGTGAATTCCATTTCTCGATAAAGAATATTTTTCTAGTGCACTTAGTGTATTAATTATTACATCAGCTCAAAGGCTTTGAAACCACCGTTTACTGTTTCTCAGTATTAGATAGAAAGCCGGTGTCATTAAGGTCGCTATGATAACGACGGCCAACATTCCCCAGAATACCGGAGTTCCCAGTGATTTACGTGCCTGCATACCTGCACCGTGTGTATAAAGCAGGGGCATGACTCCGATGATAAAGGACAACCCCGTCATAAGTACGGCTCGAAACCTGAGTCTTGCTGCTGTTATAGAAGCTTCAAAGACACTGTCTCCTTTGGCTTCACGGGTTCGGGCAAACTCTATGATGAGAATGGCGTTTTTGGCCGCTAGTCCAATTAACAGTATGAGTCCTAACTGGGCGTAGATATTGTTGTCCAGCCCAGAGAAGTACAGTCCTAATAATGCTCCGGCCATGGAAATGGGAATGGAAGCCATCACAGCCACCGGCATTGTCCAGCTCTCAAACTGGGCAACCAAAAACAGGTAGGCAAACAGGATGGCCAGTAGCAGAATCATGGCGGTCCACTGACCCGCTTCTCTCTGTTGTAGTGACATACCCGACCAGACATAGTCATAGCCTTCAGGCAGTTGTGTTGCCAACTCTTCCATAGCGGTCATGGCGTCTTCGATGGCATAGCCCGGGGCAGGCTGACCTGAGATGCTGGCAGTCCGATAGATATTGTAATGTTCCAGAAGCGTCGGACCGAGACCGTTTTTTAGAGTGACCAGGTTGGCCAATGGGATCATCTTGCCACTGTCTGAACGGATCTTGAGTTCGAGAATATCGTCTGGTGTGGCACGATCCTCTTGCTCTGACTGAAGCAGAATCATGAAACTTCGGCCGTACCGGAAATAGTGATCCACATACATAGCCCCAAGATGTCCCTGAAGTACGTCTTGAACGTCAGCAATTTTTATATTGAGGTTATTCAGCTTTTCCCGGTCAATCTCCAGTATGACTCTGGATTCATTGGCTCGATACATACTGTAGCCGCCGTTTATTTCTGGCCGACTTTCAATACCTTGTAGCATTTCTTGAAGAACACCTGAGAGCTCTGCAGGGGAATGCCCGCCCAGATCCTGCAGTTTAAAGTCGAAACCACCAAACAAGCTGATTGCAGGGATCGGAGAGGGAGGTACCAGCATGATGTTGGCGCTGTCCATAGCGCTGATCCTCTGACCCACTTGAGACATGATGCCCTGCAAGCTGGTTTCCTGAGAGGAGCGATCGCTCCAGGGTTCCAGCAGGAAAACGACAAACCCGGAGCTGGGAGAAGACGTCATGGTGACCGGGCTGAAACCGGAAACCGATACCGTGTTTTCAATGCCTTTTATGTCTTTGGTTTCTTCAATCACTTTTTGAACCAGTGCGTCGGTTCGATTCAGTGAGTGACTGTCAGGCAGCTGGATAATGGCGTAAAAGAATCCCCGGTCATCAATAGGGACAAAAGCCTTGGGCGTCACTTTGAGAAGCCACACGGAAGAGAGTGTTATGGTAATCAATAAAAGCAGGGTAATAGCAGGCCTTTTCAGTAGCCAGCGAGCCAGGAACAGATAGCACTGGCTGAGTTTATCAAAGCCTCTGTGTAACCAGTCGTGATAATTTCTGGATTGTCTGGCTTCCTGATTCCTAAGCAATCGATCGCACATAATCGGACTCAAGGTTAGAGCGCAGATGCAGGAAATCAATACGGCGCTTGCTGTAGCAATGCCAAACTCTTTATAAAAGTGTCCAGCAGTACCAGGGATAAAGCCAATGGGGAAGAAAACGGCAAACAGAACCAGAGTGGTAGCAATGATTGGCCCTGTCACTTCTTTCATAGCCTGGATAACCGCTTCACGGGAAGAAAGCTGATTTTCTTGCATCTGTCTCTGGACGTTTTCAACCACGACAATGGCATCATCGACAACAATCCCAACGGCCAGCACCAATCCGAACAAGGTGACCGTATTGATGGTATACCCCAGTAGATAGAGCAAGGCAAAACTGCCTATCAGGGAAACCGGGATCGTGACCGCAGGCACCAGAGTTGAGCGCCAGTCGGCCAGAAAAAGATAGATCACCAGAATAACCAGCAGAATCGTGAGCACCAGAGCCAGCTCCAGCTCATGAATGGTTTCTTTTACAAAACGACTCATGTCATAGGGGATCAGATAGTCGACATCGGCAGGAAATGAAGCTGAGAGCCTTTTCATTTCCTCTTTCAACAGATGGCTGACTTCCAGGCCATTGGCGTCAGGCTGCTGAAACAGGGAGAGGTGAATAGCACTGCCAGACCCCAGACGTTTGATGAAGTCATAGGATTGGGAACCTTGTTCAATGGTGGCGACATCGCCCAATCTCAGAATGGTTCCACCCGGGCCTTTTTTAAGGGGGATTTCCGCGAACTCTTCAGGCCTGCTGAGTAATCCGTTTACCTCTATGACATATTCAAGCTGTTGGTGGTTGATGCTGGGGCTCTGGCCCACTTTGCCGGCAATGATTTCACGGTTCTGGTCTTTGATGACTTTATCAATATCGGAAGGAGTAAGACCCAGACTGTTCATTTTGTCTGCATCCATCCACACCCTCATGCTGTAATCCCGCTTGCCAATGATATCGACAAAACCCACTCCAGGAATTCTCGATAGAGCTTCCTTCACTTTAAGAGAGACAAAATTGCTCATCCAGGTGTCGTCATGTTCCGGGTTGGAAGAGTAAAGGGAGATGAACATTAATTGGGTGCTGAGTTTTTTCATGGTGGTTATACCAAACTCCAGCACTTCTTTTGGCAGGTTGGGTTTTGCGCGCTCCAGGCGGTTCTGGACATTCATCGCAGCAATGTCCGAATTAGTGCCTGCTTCAAAGGTCACGGTCAGGGTCATAGAGCCATCGTTGGAGCTGCGAGAGTTCATGTAGAGCATGTTCTCAATGCCATTCATCTCTAGCTCTATAGGCGTGGCCACAGCACGTTCAACCTGATCGGCGGTGGCTCCCATATAAAAGGCCTTGATCTCGATCTGAGGAGGAGTGACCTGAGGGTATTCCAGTGTGGGAATCAAAGGCAGGCAAAGAAAGCCGCTGATTAAAATCACCAGTGCGATGACCTGGGCCAGTCGAGGGCGGCGCAGAAAGAACTGTGTAAACATGGGAACCCGTTATTTATTTTGGAAGTGCAGTTGCCACAGGCCTGTAATCATTTTGATGAATAGGTTGGCCTGACACTCCGTTGAGCTGTGTTTCCTGCTCGAGGTGGCTTTCACTCTTTACTATGAAAATGCCGCTATTTCGGGCTCTGTAGTCATTTTCATGGTTCGGGGTGAGCGGCATTTCCGGCTCATGGCTGTTTCAATAATAGACGGGATATAAAAAAGCCCCTGAAGGCAGGGGCTTTATGCTGATCAGCTGTTAGCTTTATCAGGGTTGAAATGCTCACGCATTTTCTGCAGTAGATAATAGAACAGTGGAATCAGGATTGTGCCGAAGATAGTGGCCGCCAGCATACCTGACATGACGGTTGTACCAATGATCCGACGGCTTGCTGCACCGGCACCACTGGCAAATACCAGAGGTAACACACCCAGCACAAAGGACAGGGCTGTCATCAGTACGGCACGAAAGCGCAGTTCCGCAGCGTCAGCGGCAGCATCAAAGATACTTTTGCCTTCTTTCCTTTGTACCATGGCAAATTCCACGATCAGAATGGCGGTCTTGGCGGCAATACCTATCAGTAACACCATACCTATCTGGGCATAAATATCATTAGCCATCGAAGGTATCAATAATCGGAATAAATTGATTCCGGCAAAGGCTCCAAAGATAGCAATAGGTACTGCAATAATAATGGCCACAGGCATGGTCCAGCTTTCGTACTGGGCTATCAGGAACAGATAGACAAACAGGAAGGCCAGGGCAAACAGCAGAGGTGCTACGCTGCCCGCCTCAATCTCCTGCAAAGATTGTCCCGACCACTCAAAGGTGTACCCATCCGGCAGTGTCTTGGCCAGATCTTCCATGGCTGTAATGGCATCACCCGAACTAAAGCCCTGATTTGCCTTACCGCTGATGCTGGCAGAACGATACAAGTTGTAGTGGTTGATACTGCTGGGGCCAAGAATGGGCTTCAGTGAGGCAACGGTAGTCAGGGGGACCATCTGGTTGTTGAGGTTTTTGACATAAAATTTGCTCAGGTCTGAAGGATTGGCCCGGTACTCACTTTCTGCCTGCAGCTTCACCTGATAGGTTCGACCGAACTTACTGAAGTCGTTGACATACAGGGAGCCCAGTTGGGTTTGCAGGGTCATGAAGATTTCAGACAGTGGAATGCCCTGTGCTTTGGCCTTGTTGCGATCTACTTCCAGAAAGTATTGAGGTACGTTAGAACGGTAGGTACTGAATACCTGTGTCATTTCGGGGCGCTGGTTGGCCTGATAGATCAGGCCGTTAAGCACCTGGCCAAGTTGTTGGGGCGTCCGTCCAAGAGTATCCTGAAGCCTGAAGTCGAAACCACCAGAAGAACCCAGACCCGGTATGGGAGGGAAGGCAAAAGCCATCACCTGAGCGTCCGGCAGTGTCCAGAGCTTACCCTGTATCTTTCTCAGAACCGCTTGCTGTTGCTGCATGACGTCAGGGCGGTCTTCCCAATTGTTGAGAACAACAATGGCCATGGCGTTGTTGGAGTTCGAGCCACCCATTATACTGAAGCCGGAAACACTGATCACACTGTCTACATCAGGTTCACTACGAATGATGTTGGTAATGTTCTCCATGGTGGCTTCTGTCCTGTTCAGGGATGCCGCGTCTGGCAGTTGAACATCAACTACGAAGAAGCCCTGGTCTTCATCGGGAACAAAGCCGGATGGCGTGTTGCTGAACAGGAAGCCGGTAGAAACCATCATGATGGCAAACAGGCCTATGCCTAATATGCCTCTTCTCAACAGCAGCGTCACCCAGCTTTTGTAGCCACCGGTCATCCTCTTGATAAAGTTATCAACAGGAACCAGCCACTTAATGTGCCCCATCTTGCCTTGTTTAAGCAATGTCGCACAAAGAGCCGGGCTCAGTGTCAGGGCGTTTATAGAAGAGATCAGAACGGCTACAGAAATGGTGATCGCAAATTGTGAATAGAGGCCCCCCGTAATACCTGGCATAAAGCCTACCGGTACGAATACCGCGAGCAATACCAGGGTTGTGGCCACAATAGGACCTGATACTTCTTTCATGGCCTTGCTGGTGGCTGCAGCTGGACTCATCCCTTCTTTAGTGATTAATCGCTCGACATTCTCTATGACGACAATGGCATCATCTACGACCACACCTATCGCGAGTACCAGCCCGAACAGAGTGATGGTGTTAATGGAAAACCCAAGGACTTTCATGACGGCAAAGGTACCAATCAGAGAGACCGGGATAGCGATTGCAGGAATCAGTGTTGCCCGCCAGTTCTGCAAAAACAGGAAGACCACCAGTACTACAAGAGCTACCGCCTGGAGCAGAGTAATGACTACTTCCTTGATGGACTGGTCAATAAACTGAGTGGTATCAAACTTGATTTCATACTCGATGCCTTCTGGCATACGAGCTGAAAGCTCTGCCATGGTGGCTTTTACATCTTTGGCCACTTCCATGGCGTTCGCATCAGGTTGCTGATAGATAACCAGAAAGGCCGTGTCATCATTGTTGAATTTGGCTACACCATCGTAACTCTGGGAGCCCATTTCAACTCTGCCGATATCCTTGATACGCACATAAGAGCCATTAGGGTTGGCTTTAATAATGATGTTGTCGAACTCTTCAGGATCGCTCAGACGTCCCTGGGTTTTTATGGTGTAGGTGAACTGTTGGTCTGCCCGGTTAGGAGCCTGACCCAGTTTACCCGCAGCAACAATAACGTTTTGCTCATTCAGAGCGTTGGATACGTCTGATGTCGTGATGTCCAGCGAGGCCATGCGTTCAGGGTCAAGCCAGATCCGCATGCTGTAGATCAGGGACCCGAGAATGTCTGCCGAAGCGACACCGTTGATACGGGCCATGGGCTCTTTCAGGTAGTTGTCGGCGTAGTTATTCAGATAAACGCCATCATACTGACCATCATGGGAAACCAGATTGATACCCATCAGCATACTTGAAGATTTCTTACTGACGGTTACACCGGTTCTTCTGACATCTTCAGGGAGCGAAGGCTCAGCCACTGCTACACGGTTCTGGACGTTTACCATGGCCATGTCTTGATCGACACCCGAATTAAAGGTCACGGTAATACTGGCGCTGCCATCATTGCCTGCAGAAGACTCAATGTAGAGCATATCCTCTACACCGTTCACTTGCTCTTCAATGGGGCGAATGACTGCTTCTTCGATTGTCTCCGCGTCAGCACCAGGAAATACAGCACTGATGTTGACCTGGGGAGGAGTGATTTCCGGAAACTGAGCCACAGGCAGGGTCAGCATGGAGATCATTCCCACCAGGGTAATGACGATCGATATGACAAAGGCAAACTTGGGCCTGTTAATAAAAAACTGACTGATCATCGCAGTTACCCTTGTTTGTTAGCCTGGCTGCTCTGCTGTTGACCAGGCTGCGGCTGGGCTTTTATGCCGCCTGTTTCCGGATCAATAGTGACAATGCTGGGAGTGACCTTAACGCCAGGACGAACTTTCTGAAGTCCTTCGACAATGATCTTTTCACCGGCTTTCAATCCAGTGTTTACCACCCACATAGGACCGATACGGCGTCCCAGTTCAACCTGGCGGGTTTCTACAGAGTTATCAGCGCCGACCATCAGGACAAAACGACCGGACTGGTTTTCCTGTACTGCAGACTGGGGAATGATCGGGTGCTCGGTCTTATCCTTGCTTTCCATGATCAAACTGACATACAGGCCGGGAACAATAATTCCTTGAGGGTTAGGGAATTCAGCCCGCAGTGTCAGAGTACCGGTGGTTTCATCCACGTGAGTATCGGCAAAGTTGAAGATACCACTCTGGTTATAATCGCTGCCGTTAGGCAGACGGAGTCGCATTTCAAACTGTTGTTCTTCCGGTATGCTGCCGCCAGCACTTTCTTGCAGATGACTGATAACCTGTTTTTCATCAACCTGGAAGTTGACGTAGATGGGATCAATCGAGGTCAGGGTGGCCAGTGGCTCGCTACTGGGGGCAACGAGATTGCCTACGCTGTATTTGGCGCGACCGATCTGACCTTTGAAGGGGGCTTTGATCTCGGTATAGCCGAGGTTCAGCTTGGCAGTGTCAAGCTGTGCTTCAGCGGCCTGAACAGACGCTTCAGCCTGAGCTTCTTGACTGGTTTGGGTATCCAGGTCTGCCTGACTGATATGACCTTTCTTATAAAGATCTTTGCTGCGCTGTAGATCTTTTTTCGATTTATTCAGTTCTGCCTTGGCACTGGACAGGTCAGCTTGTGCTTTCTTAAGGTTGGCAATATAAGGTTTAGGGTCGATTTCAAAGAGCAACTGATCCTTTTCTACCGTCTGACCTTCAATGAACTCCCGCTGAGTTAAAAAACCTTCGACACGAGCGCGAAGTTCTACCGTATTCACTGCTTCGGTTCGTGCAACATATTCTTTGTAACTCCCCACTGCTTCTTGGGGAACACTGATGACTGAAACAGCAGGAGGAGGCATTTGCCTTTCTTCCTGCTTTTGATTACAGCCTGACAGTGCCAGTACGGATGCGACAAGCAAGCCGAAAGGGAGCAGGGATCTTTGTCTATTTGTGATGATCGATTTCATCGATGGCTCCGAGAGAAAGAGTCTCAAGTTCAGATTTCCGGTCTAAGGTCAGAGTCCTGTAGTATGAGTGTGCCGATACGGAGATCGCTCCGGAAAGCAATACACAGGCAATTTTAGCCTGTAAATTGTCTTAGCTGTCTGCACAGACTTATTTCAAGCATGAATACTGGCAATCAAGAGGACCAGTATTTACCTGTCTTTAATTCAGCCTGACTGCCACCATTGAGTACGAAGGAAGGTGAATATAAACGTTATTTGTGGGCGCGTTTACATTCAAAATCATCTGTTCTTCTGTAGTTGGAGCAGTATTGTGCAGA
The DNA here is from genome assembly GCF_051008435.1 of Endozoicomonas sp. GTDB lineage: Bacteria > Pseudomonadota > Gammaproteobacteria > Pseudomonadales > Endozoicomonadaceae > Endozoicomonas_A. Next base: position 29,632 of record NZ_JBPCXO010000201.1, read on the forward strand.
GTTGGGCATACTCATGCCGGAAAAGTGATTGGTATTGTACTCAGCTAAAGGCTGATTCCTACTATTAAATTAATATGGCGCATTTGTTTTACAGGATGTTTACTTCAAATGCGAATAATACTTTTTTACAGAGTGCTTACCGTCTCTAACCCCAAGATATATACGGGCTTCAATAAACTGTAGCCATTGTTGAAAAACTGAAGGTTTTCTAAAAAGAATGGATCAATTGAAACGAAAGTCTTCCTGAAAGTTGAGTGCTGTTTTTTGCTTCAAGACGATTTATTGGTTCATGACTGTTTTGTCTGCTGACAGACTCTCTGTAAATTTTGTACCCTGTGCTGTACCTTTAACCCCGCCATTGCCCCCGCGGGGTCTTTTTTTATTGCGGAGCTGCCAATGAGTAATGAAAATCTAGAGCTTCTGTTAATAGACGATGATATTGAGCTCTGTGAACTGTTGATCGAGTACCTGGCCACAGAAGGGTACTCTGTAAACGCTGTTCATGATGGTGAGTCAGGTGTACATGCTGCCCTCTCCGGAGAGTATCAGCTGATTTTGCTGGATGTTACCCTGCCGAAACTGAACGGTTTTGATGTTCTGAAAAAAATCCGTCAAACGTCGGATATCCCGGTATTGATGCTGACTGCTCGAGGCGATGATGTTGATCGTATTATCGGGCTGGAAATTGGTGCTGATGACTATCTACCCAAGCCATACAATCATCGTGAGTTGGTCGCCAGAATCAAGGCGATTCTGAGACGAGGCAGAACACCGGGTGCAGAAGTCGGTAATAAAGTCCTTTCTATAGATGATATCACCCTGAATCTAGCGAATCGCGAAGCCAAAATTGGTGACATTCTTCTTGAGCTGACAGCGACTGAATTTATGGTACTGAAGGCTCTGATTGAGAAGGCTGGTGAGCTGATCTCCAGGGATGAGCTGACCCAGATAGCCTTGAATCGTCGTTTGACGCTGTATGATCGTGCGATTGATATGCATGTGAGCAACGTGCGCAAAAAGATTGGCACACGGCCAGATGGCTCACCCAGAATCAAAACGGTTCGTGGTGCAGGCTACTTCTATATACGACCATGATGAATCAAGTCCGGAGAATGCTGGCCTGGCCATTCCAGAGTCTGTTCTGGAAGCTGTTCCTATGGTTCTGGCTGACCATGGTGTCGATGATGGCCGCTATGGTCATCACGGTGGCCATAACGGTAGATCCCTCGGACTTTTTGTCTGAGCGCAGGGAACTGTTCCGTGAACTGGAAATTGTTTCCAGAAAAGTTGAACGCATGGCTTCTGGCTGGGCATCTCATACACCTTTTCCTCAGTTTACGGGCAGCTATTTCTATCTCTTTGATCCAGCCGGTGAAGTGGTGGGCAGGCGAGCGGTTCCGGATGAGTTGATGTCGGCCTATGACCGAACCCATGACCGAACTGAGCCTACCATTACGTTCAGAAGTGGTGTGGTCGTCGTTGGCCCTAGAAAAGTCTGGATTGGACGCGTTCCTTATGATCTGTTTCTGACCAAGGAAATGCCCAGGCTGGTTCACTGGCGAGTGACCAAGGTACTTTCCCAGCAATGGCATCTTGTGATTATTGCTCTGGCGGTCAGTTTCCTGCTCTGCATCATGCTGGCCCGATATCTCGTTGTTCCCATCAGAAGACTGCAGGGAACCTCAAGAAGGCTGGCGAAAGGCGAACTTACTGCACGGGTAGAAGCATCTGTCCGGCAGAGAGGTGATGAGTTGGGAGACTTTGCCCGTGATTTTGATCACATGGCGGAGCAACTGGAAACCCTGATCAATAACAAGGAAATATTGCTGAGAAACGTCTCTCATGAGTTACGTTCCCCCTTAACCCGGTTGCAGATTTCTTTGGCCCTTGCTCGAAGAAAATCACCCGAGGCAGACACTGAGCATGCTCGTATAGAAAGAGAGATAGAACGGCTGGATGAGCTGATCGGTGAAATTATTCGTTTCTCCAGAATACAGCATGGCCTGAGTGAGGTGGCTTGTGAACAGGTCAATCTGGAACAGTTACTTAAGCAACTGGTGGATGATGGTGATTTTGAAGCTCAAGCCCAAAATAAAGGCGTTGATCTGATTAAAAGCCAACCCATTGAGATCTGTGGCGTTCGTGACTGGCTGAGCAGTGCTGCTGAAAACATCATTCGTAATGCCATTCGATTCACTCCGGAAGGTAGCAACGTTGAGGTGACACTGGAACAATATCGGCGAAAAGTGATTATCAAGGTGCGGGATAAAGGTCCTGGTGTTCCTGAAAATGCCTTGGAGTCCATGTTCGAGCCTTTTTTCAGGGTGGATGAAACCCGAGGCAAAGAGAACGACGGATTTGGGCTGGGGACCGCCATAGCTATGGGCGCTATTGCCAATCACGATGGCGTTATATCCGCCAGAAATGCTCATCCAGGTCTTGAAGTCACTATCAAGATACCTCTGGATAATAAGCTCAATGTATAACTGGGACCTCTCTCCAGCTGAAGCCAGGGCATCACAGCTGGAGTTGGCCAAACAGGTGGTTCAGGAAGATGACCTGTCCAAGATTAAATGGATCGCCGGTGTTGATGTGGGCTTTGAACAGCAAGGGGCGGTTACTCGAGCAGCCGTCGCTCTATTGGATTATCCCAGTCTGGTTTTGAAGGATTTCGTGATCCATCGCGAGCCTACCAAGATGCCTTATATTCCCGGTCTTCTCTCCTTTCGTGAATGTCCGGCTATTATTGAAGCTCTGGGAAGACTGAATACTACTCCAGATCTGATCCTCTGTGATGGTCAGGGCCGGGCTCATCCCCGCAGACTGGGAGTCGCCTGTCATCTTGGCGTTCTGACAGGTCTGCCTACGATCGGGGTGGCCAAAAGTCGATTGTGTGGTCAGCATGATGCTCTGCCGCAAGAGAAGGGCAGTCAGGTTGATTTGATCGATAAAGGTGAAGTGATTGGCCGAGTCGTCCGAAGCAGACAAAGTGTGCGTCCACTCTATGTTAGTATCGGGCACAGGGTTTCACTGACAACGGCTGTTGATTATGTACTGGCTTGCCTTACCCAATATCGATTACCGGAAACAACTCGCTGGGCTGATGCCCTGGCTTCAAACCGAGGGAAAGCACTTGAGAAAGCCAGGCAGCAGCTTGAAAAATCCTCTGAGAACGTGTCTGTCTAATTTTTTCGCTTTGGGCTTACTGCTATTTCTGGCAGGATGCACTCAGAATAATACCCACTCCTTCGATCAGCAGCAGTTAAATGCTTTGGTTGATCAGAATTACCTCTCTCCCCAGATCCGTGTCATGGAATTGATGCCACTGGTCAATATACAGGTCTACCTGGATAAGCCCCTTCTTCGTATTAATGGTGATGGAGAGCCCCTGTCATTTTCCTTTGATGGTAAAATGGATGCGGATCTGTTGGGTAATGCTGTTTCTGAACCCATTCCTATAGAGGTGACGGGTGAAGCTCTTCTCAGGTATGACAGTGACGATCACACCTTCTATTTCACTGAGCTAAAACTTAAAGAAGCTCGCGTTAATCTTGAGCTGGCCATGATTCAGGCTCTGGTTTTGGAGCAATTTCGAAAAGTTTTGTCAGAAGAGTTGCTGACTTTGCCGATAATACCTCTGAAAGAGGGAACTGACCTTTATCAGGCTTTGACATCGGGTCAATATTTGACCCGGGTTGAGAAAGGAAAGTGGGTTGTTTCGACCGCTTCTGATTCTGATAAATAGTACTCTCCTGGATAGCCGACTGTTACGGTCAGGCTGATTGATAACTCCGGGAAAATAGACAGCTTCATGCATGGATCGCATTTCATTCAGCCTATAAAGTGGCTGGCAGGAGTATTTCTGCTGGCTTTTGGGCTATTTCCTCAGGTAATGGCTCACCCATCACTCGAGCCCACCGTCATTACTGAAAACACCGAGAAGCTGAATCTGGCCATGATTGCCGAGTATCTGGAAGATACTCGGGGTGTCTTAAGGGTGGATGAACTTGAAAAGCCGGAATACTCCAGCCAATTTAAGCCGGTTGAGCGTGGGGCATTGAATTCCGGGACTTCTCAGTCAGTGATCTGGCTGCGTTTTGATTTGAAGTACATCTCTTATGTAGGCGAAGAATCCGGAGAGTGGCTGATTGAAGTGGCCTATCCTGCACTTGATCTGGTGACTCTCTACCTTATGGACTTTGACGGAGTCTTTCATGTATACAACAGTGGTGATAAATACCCTTTTGATATTCGTGCAGTGGCCCATCCCAGTTTCATTTTTCCTATTGAAATGTATAACGGGGACACCACTCACTTCTATTTGAGGGTAGAAACAACAGGATCCATGCAGATTCCTGTCAAACTCTGGTCTCCACTGGCTTATCTGGAGCAGTCAAACCGGGCAGATACGCTCTATGGCGCTATCTACGGTATTCTTCTGGTGATGTTGTTTTATAACCTGATGCTGTTTATTCGTATCAGGGAGCACAGCTATTTCTATTACGTCATCTATATCGCGGGCTTTTTACTTTATTTGTTGTCGATTAATGGCACGGGTATGGCGCATTTCTGGCCTGATTATCCCATGATCAATAGCGGTGCACCTTTCTTCATGAGTATTACCGGGGTGAGTGGTGTTCTGTTTGCTCAGTCTTTTTTAAAACTGTCAGAAAAGTCAGCAGTCATTAATCGTTTTTATACAGCCATGTTGATGGCGGGCTTACTGATTGTTCCATTTACTCTGATTACTCATAACGGCTTGGCTTCCAGGCTGGTGATGATTCAGGTGTTGCCTACATTACCAGTGATGATGTTGACCGGATTGTATTTTTGGCTGTTTAAAGGCGACCGCCCAGCTCGTTTGTTCTTCCTCGCTTTTGCTACCTTCCTGCTAGGAATAGGGATCTATAGTTTGATGCTTTTAGGCTTGCTCCCCAGTAATGCTCTGACAAGAAATATCATCCCCATAGGGCTTTCCATAGAAGTGACTCTCTTGTCTCTGGCTTTGGCCGGTCGTATTCGGGGTGTAAGAGAGAACAGGGTCATGGAAGAGCAAAAAGCCAAGCAGGAAGTGGATAAAACCAATCAACGATTGCTGGAAGCCGGGCGGTTGAAAGATGAATTCCTCAGTGCTGTGTCTCGCGAGCTGAAAATACCTTTGAACGAAATCAAGCAGACTCTGGAGCAGATAGAGTCGGATGGCCAGAAGGATCTCATCAAGGCGGCAAAGGGCTCGGTGAGGAATATGAGTGGGATTATCAACAATTTACTGTCCCTGAGTGAAATCCAATCGGGCTCTGTCTCGGTGAAAAACTCGCCTTTTAATATTCGAAGACAACTCAAGATTTTGGAAGACCAGTTCAGGCCTGCTTGTGTGAAGAAAGGATTGAGTATTAATACATCTGTTCATGATATGCCTGAAACGCTTTATGGGGATTCACAGAAGTTGTTTAAAGCCTTGTCTCTGGTGCTTGAGAATGCCATCAAATATACAGAGAAAGGCGGTGTCTCCCTGGCTGCAAGTACTCGGCCTCATGAGCAGTCTGGAAAAATCAGGTTGCAGGTTTGTATCGATGACACCGGTATTGGTATTGATCCTTCCTCAGGCAGAGACATATTTCAGGCATTCCAGAAGTTGGATAATGATGCTGACAAGAAATCGGCTGGGCCAGGTTTGGGACTGACCATCTGCCGTCAACTCATGCATATGATGGGGGGCACGGTTTCTTTCAGCAGCCAGTCTGAGCGTGGAACCCGTTTTGAGCTAAGTGTCACCTGCCTTGTTGAATCGCACTGAGGTCTTTTAGGACCTCAGCTAGTGAGTCAAAGACCAGCGCCAGCTGATCAGTGGCAGGCGCTTCCAGATAGGAATAGTGAAAAAATACAGGGCGATGCCAGCCAGGTCGGCAATAAGATCCGCTATAGAGAAAAAACGATACTCTGTTTGAAACTGAAGCCATTCAATCAGAAGGCCATAAGACATCAGGCTGATTACTTTCCATAAGGTAAAGGGTTTTTCTGGAATACTGGCATCAATCAGAAAAGCGAGTACCAGAAAGGCTGTGATATGCTGGAGCTTATCATTGACACCTGGAAGCGGGGCTTTATCCAGAGGCATTAATGCCAAAATCACGATAGAAGTCATAGCCAGAACAAGGCCTGCTCGAGCAAGGCTTGTGTAATACGTTTTTATAAAGGCTATCAAAGGCTCCCTCCTGTCCTATCCAGTTAGAAATAGCTTTTATTGTCATTCAAGGTTTTTTTCTGTGCCGATTCGATGAACGCGGATAACCCTGTTTATGTTGGGCTGTCTTTTTTCTGGCATTCTCTTTTCTGGCACTTTCTTTTCTGGAAAGTTGCACTTTGAGAGAATCAGGCACATCGGTTTCACTAAAATGCCCAGACTCAAGTCCTTCCAGAGTCCATTCGCCAATGCGATAGCGTATCAATCTTAAGGTCGGGTAGCCAATAGCTGCAGTCATTCGCCGAACCTGCCTGTTACGGCCTTCACGGATAGTCAACTCCAGCCAGCAATCCGGGATGGACTTGCGTTCCCTGATGGGAGGGGTTCTGGGCCAGATTTCCGGAGTCTGAATGACTCTTGCTTGTGCTGGCAGTGTGACACCATCCTTGAGCTCTATACCTTGCCTCAATTGCTCCAATGCCTGATCATCAGGTATGCCTTCCACCTGAGCCCAATAGGTTTTCTCCATCTTGTGCAGGGGAGAGCTCACCTGGTGCTGAATGTGTCCATTGTTTGTCAGCAGTACAAGTCCTTCGCTGTCTCTGTCCAAACGGCCTGCAGGATAAACACCAGGAATGGGGAGATAGTCCTTTAGCGTGCGGCGACCCTCTGAGTCCGTGAACTGTGTTAACACGTCATAGGGCTTGTTAAACAGAATCAATCTTGGTGAGGAAGAGGGTTCTGTTTTTTTCCTTTGAAGGCTTGGTTTTGTGAAGGGGCGACCTGACATTAGGCTGAGTCTCATTAGCTTTGGCAGGCATTATAAATTTATCGAAACAGAACAAAAGCCCTGAACTAAACTCTTAATGTTTAATCTCATGTAATAGAGGTTTTTGGCTTTATTAATAAGTCAGAGGCTTTTGCGATTGAACTGCGGGTTCTGGTCGCTAAGTCAGGGTATTCAGGCCTGAAGACGCAATTCAAAGCACCTGTCAGACAATGATGTGGAACATTTGTTTTGGTTAAAGGACAACCATGGGAGCCAGTAGGACTTAAGGCAATTTCGGCTTGAATTCCAGAAAGGGCAGTCAGATTTTTCGATGAATTTGATTAAATGAGTCAATTATTCGAAAACCCATCGAAAAATCTAATTCACTCTTTTGAAAGTTTCTCTCGAAAGCTTAAGTCAGACAGTCTCCTCAAAACTTTAAAAATAAAGAGGTATGTTTTGTCTGCTACATCATCTTCCTCATTACAGGAATCCAGTTTGTTTCAGCCTGTCATGCTAATGCGCTATCTGGCTCCTTTTCTTCTGGGGATTATTCTCTGGAACTGTCAGGTACCTGAAGGCATGGATGTCAAAGGCTGGCAAATCATGATTATCTTCTTCAGTACATTATTGGGCGTGATGGTTATGCCATTACCCATGTCTGCAGTGACTTTTATGGGCATTGCCGCTTTGGGGTTGACCCAGACTCTTACCCTCAAACAAGCGCTGGCAGGTTATTCAGAGCCTATTACCTGGTTGATCATATTGGCTTTTTTCATCTCCCACGGTTTTATCAAAACGGGCCTGGGGTTGCGAATGGCTTACTGTTTTATGCGTATCCTGGGTAAAAAAACCGTAACTCTGGGTTATGGTCTTGCCCTGACTGATGTAATGCTTGCTCCGGCAATGCCCAGTATTACAGCCAGAGCCGGAGCGGTGGTTTCTCCCATTATGAAATCGATTGCCGAGGTTTATGACAGCCATCCAGGCGAAACGGCAAAGCGAATGGGCACCTTTCTGACTCTGGTCGTTTTCCATGCCAATGCTATCTCCAGTGGTATGTTCCTGACTGCGATGGCGGGTAACCCTTTGGTGGTGAAACTGGCTGCAGATCAGGATATAGATATTACTTGGGGAGGCTGGGCCTTGGGGGCATTACTTCCCAGTCTGCTCTGTCTTCTGGTGATGCCTCTCATTCTTTCCAAAATTGCGCCACCAACGATTCGGGAAACGCCTAAAGCGGTTTCTCTCGCCGATGAGAAGCTTAAAGCGCTTGGAGAGTTGAAGCGTGATGAGTGGATTATGGGGGCCACCTTTGTTGGGTTGCTGACACTCTGGGTAAGCGGTCGATATCTGGGACTGGCTCCTGCTCTCGTTGCGATGGTCGGTGTTTGTATTCTCTTGCTCTGCGGTGTGCTGAACTGGGATGAGATTAAGGGAAATAAAGGGGCCTGGGATACCATGATCTGGTTTGGTGCCTTTGTTACCATGGCTCATTATCTCAGTGCTTACGGTGTAGTTTCCTACATTAGTCAGTATGTCGGGCTCTGGTTTGAGGGGATGCCAGCAGCGATAGGTCTTGTGGCTATTTGTATCATTTATTACTTTGCTCACTATTTCTTTGCAGCAACAACCGCTCAAATCAGTGCAATGTATGCCAGCTTTCTGGTAATACTGTTGGCTACCGGTGTGCCAGCCCTTGGTGCAGCATTGCTCCTGGCTTATCTCAGTAATATTTGTGCAGTAGTGACTCACTATGGAAATGGGCCCGCTCCCATTCTCTACGGTACAGGCTATGTTCCGCTAAAAGTCTGGTGGAAAGCCGGTTTCATTATGAGCATTGTTTATCTGACCATCTGGCTGACAGTGGGTACTTTCTGGCTTTCCTGGTTGGGTTATCTCTGAAAAGTGGGTGAGAGTCTGTAATCCTGTGTCAGGTTTACGCTGTTTTCAGTGATAAGTGGTGGGTGCGTCTGATTGTATTTGGATTACTGAGGTACTTTTACGGATTCTGATTTGAGAGGATAAAGGCAAAATAAGCTCCAGATAAGCTGCTCCGTAACTTATCGGTTGAGCGTAAAACCCCGTACTTTGAGTGCGGGGATGTAAGCTCGTCGGCGATAGCCGACTAATGCGGTGTTCTCTGCTGCTGAACGTACTGTTTGATGACTTCTATAGGAGCGCCAC
>NZ_JBPCXO010000202.1:0-47209 GCF_051008435.1 Endozoicomonas sp.
TCTGAGACTCGGCCAGACAGACGAAAGACGCGAAAAGCAAAACGTGAAAAATCAGGCTTTTAATGGCTCTATCCTTTGCTGTTCTCGGGATCAAAGTCAGTAAGGATAGACAAAAGAAAATGACGGGGATTTCCCATAGGTTGGAGGGCTGCACTGGGCAAAAAGTCGCCGCGAAGCGGCCTACCTTGATGAAATGGACTTCAACACCACGACCGGTCAGTGCCTGAACAATCTGCCGTAAGTCATCAAGGTTTCTGGCAAGCCTGTCCATGCTATGGACATAAACAACGTCATCAGAGCGAGCAAAGGACATAAGCTCTTCCAACTGGAGGCGTTGGGCATTTTTGCCGGACGCCTGATCAGTAAAAGTGCGATCCAGATCGATACCTTCCAGCTGTCTTTCTGGATTCTGGTCATATGCACTGACTCTGATATAACCAATCCGCTGACCTTTCATTGCATTTTCCTCAAAGTGTCAGGTTAGGTTCTTTGACCCTGAACATTATCTGTAAAGAATTATATTCTCAAACCCTAAATAGGCACCTTGATCTGTATCAGACTGACGTCAGGTTAAGGTATACCCAAATATGACAAAAAATACGATCAAAGTAAGAGAACAACGGCTACGAATGAACTATTTTCACTCTTCATTTCGCATAATATAAGGATACTGAAAATGATAAAGTTACAAGTAGCACTTCTCACCTTTCTGAGTGTGATTGCAGCTTCTGGAGAAGCCAATCAACAAGCTGACCAGCAAACAATAGTATTCACCAATAGCTCTGTTTTTGTGGATGATCTGGAGATTATCCAGCCAAATGGAGGACATATTGAAACCGATATTTCTGGAGCAACAGTTTTAAGCCCTAATCGCACTGGGTGGATAAATTTTCGCCTAACTATTCATGAAGATGATAACAGCACTGTTATTCTTCCATCAGGCCAAAGCATCCCTGTATCAGACCTCTATTCCTTAACCCGCAATCAAGCATGGTTTTGGATGCATTGTGAGGGAGCCGGTTGCCCTGAAGGTGGAGATATAGGCCAGGTATTTTTTTCTCATACCCGCAAAGGTGATGAGGTACGCGAAAGACACTTTATTGCCAATCAACTGAATTTCAGTTCACACAGTCACCCGTCAGAAGAGAGCCTTCCGCTTTCTGTTATTTATATTTCGGTTCCTCATTTAGGCAAGGAGGGTCAAGATTTTTTACAAGATTGTGATAGTGAATACATATGTAGTGACTCTACAGGATTAAGTGATGATGCCCATGACATGCAGTACAAAAAGAAGGGAGCTGGTTTTCAAGCAGGCGAATTGCCATTATTTAATCAAATAGATAGAGTCGCGCAACTGCTATCCATCTCATCACCAGGTAGTGGATTCGATGGATTGCCGGTGATCAGATCACAACGAGCATCATTTGATAACTTACTCCCTTCCTACAGCAAAAGGGACTATATGGAGCAGGTTATTCATCACAGAGATCGAGTAATCCAGATTAATATGCTCTTCCTGCCCATTACCTCACCTGTGCCAGAAGGCGCTTCGCCAATAACACTCCTTCAACCAATGCAGGTGATAATGAACTGGCTTCCCGGGGAACTGCGCAACGCTAATGAGATATACGCTGTTCATTCAGGACTTTTCCGTGCCGCTGGTTTAAAAGCAACATCATTTCAAAACTTTCATTCTATTTTTATAACAGAGAATGGAGAGTTAAAAACGCAGAAACTGTTGGACTTTTGGGAGCAAAATCTTGGGGATATGTTAGCGGAAAAGCTAAAGCCTGTTTTGACTCAAATGAGATTGCAACAACCCGATCATGTAGTTAATGCTTTTCATCAGCTAGTTACAACGAAAGATATGAAAAAGGTGGAAGAAGTCGTTGTTCATTCGAGAGAATCTCATGTTCATCGTATACTGCACAACACCCACCAAGCAAGTCATGGTGGAGGGCTCGCTGATCTCGTTTCCGAAAAAACGCCAGAACTTTTTGGCACTAAAGATGGAAAGGACTTGGGAATTTTAGGTGTTGCTGTTAGCGGACCAGATGGAGGTATGTCCGTGGTCAAGAAAGACAAAGAAAGCGCCTCTAAAGTAAAAGGCTCTGTAGCAATAATCCATACTCTGGGAAGTTCTGGTGATGTTGCGATAGAACGAAGAGGAACTTATCAAAAGGACGGGAAGGAAGTGACTGCATTTGAAGACATGGCAGCACAAACCCGTGAGCATAGCCACAAAAAACCTAAAGACGATGACGAGCCTGGAGGTTTTTCATTAGGTTTTGGTGTGTCGAAATAATCTTGTCCTAGATTCGAACAGGAGGTCTGGAGCTTAGAGTAACTTTTCGTTCCATTGGGCTTCAGACCCCTATTAAAAGCAAGAAGCGCCAGCCCATTTGAAGAGAAAGTGAGAGGACTGCTCACGGTGCTGGACAGTCATTACTCAAAACTGTTGGAACATGCACTGTCTCACTACAGAGCAGTGTTACTTTTTGCCTTACTGGTGTTTTTCAGCCTGCCCTTACTGTTTCAGGTAATCTCCACCAGCTTTGCTCCGGATGAAGACCAGGGCTCTTTTCTGTTTATGGCCAGTGGCCCGAAAAACGTCAACCTCGACTATGTGGACACCTACATGCAGGAATACAGTCGCAGGGTCAGAGATATTGACGGCATTAATTCAATCCTCACTATTTCAGGGGTTCCGGCAAGCTATCAGGGCTTTGGGTTTATTATGGAAAAACCCTGGGATGAACGCGGTAAAAAGCAAAGCATGGACGCACTGATTGCCGAGGTAAAAGCCAAAACAGCCGATGTTCCGGGCATGACGCTTTCAGTATTTCCCATGCCAGCTCTGCCAGGCCCTGGTGGCGGTTACCCGCTACAAATGAGTATTAAAAGTAACAGTGATTATTTGAGCATTTATCAGTTAGCTCTACAGATTAAGGAAGCAATGGATAAGAGTGGGAAATTCTTCCTGACAGAGTTGGATCTGACCTACGATGCCGGAAAAATCATCACCAAGGTTGATCATGACAAGGCCGGCTCCTATGGCATTTCCATGCAGGAGATTGCCGACACCCTTTCAACCTTGCTGGCCGACGACAACATCAACTACATCAATGTTGACGGCAGAAGCTACAAGGTTATCCCACAAACTGAACGACAGCATCGACTGACCCCGGAAATGTTAAGCGGCTACTATGTGCGAACGAACGATGCCGCGTCTGGTAAAAACAGGGAGGTACCGCTTTCCAACCTGATCACCTACAAAGTGGTAGGCGACACCCCTTCCCTCAAACAGATGGATCAGGCCAATGCCATTACAATAGGTGCAGTCCCACTGCCCAGTGTCCCTATTGGTGACGCCATCAAGATTGCTGAATCGGCCGCAAACTCAATATTGCCAAAAGGTTTCATTTACGACTTTCAGGGAGAGTCCCGGCAATTTATCTATGAAGGGTCTTCTTTATACTTCTCATTCGCCCTGGCACTGATCATCGTCTTTCTGGTGCTCAGCATGCAATTCGAAAGCTTTCGGGATCCTTTGGTAATTATGTTTTCTGTACCACTGGCGCTCTCAGGCGCACTCACTGTCATGGCCTGGGGGGCAGCCACCATGAACATTTACACCCAGGTAGGCCTGCTAACCCTGATGGGATTGATTACCAAGCATGGAATACTGATCTGTGAAGTGGCCAAAGTGAGACAGATAACCCTTAACGAAGATAAAAGAGAGGCTGTATTCCAAGCCGCAAGAATTCGCCTCCGCCCTATTCCATGACCACACTGGCCATGATGGCAGGGGTTGTACCTTTGATCACCGCGAGCGGTGCAGGTGCTGTATCACGAATGAATATTGGAGTGGTGATCTTTGCAGGCCTTGGTTTGGGGACCCTGTTCACCCTGTTCGTGCTCCCGACGGTTTATACCATCCTTGGTGCAGAACATAAGCCAGTCAGAGAGTATCAAGAGCCTAACCCGGATATTTCATAAACGTGCTCCCGGTCTCGATTGCCCTTTGCCGCTCTAAGAAAGTTTGGCTCGGTCGACCGTACTCCCCGGTACGGCGCTCCCTCGCAAAATTCCTTAGAGCGACAAAGTTCTGCGTGAGACTCGGGGCAGTTTATGAAATATCCGGGCTAAGAAGATTCAACCGAGATAAATCCACACTTTATTGCCGTTTGAGCCAATTAATACTATTATTTGACTCATATGATGAGCCGAATAGGCTCAGTATTTGGCTCATTTTTGTACGGAAGCATACAAATGACCGATTATTCATCGAATAAGTGGATCTGGCAAAATAGTGACTGGCCTGAATTCTACTGGCAAGAAGAAGCTGTTTTCCCTCTGCTCAGAAATGTTCGTTTCAGCCTGGGAATATTATTAGGCAAAGCCAGTACCACTCAGGGAGAAAAAGAAGAGGCTTCTGCGCTCAATACGCTTCTGGAAAACATCATAACCTCTTCAGCTATCGAAGGTGAGCGTCTTAATGCTCAGTCCGTTCGATCCTCATTAGCCAAAAGGTTAAATCTGGAAGGTACTGAGGATGCGGCCTACCCCACTTCAGAGAGGACTGAAGGTCTGGCAGAAATGATGCTGGATGCCACCAGCAATCTGGATACCCCTCTCAGCCTGAATCGCCTTTATCAATGGCACCACTGGCTGTTTCCAAATACTGAGTTCTCTCTTAATACGGTGCAAGCAGGTCAATTAAGAGGAGAGGAACCCATGCAGGTGGTATCTGGGCGCATTGATCGTCCGACGGTTCATTTTGAAGCACCGCCCAGAAACCTATTGCAACCTGAATTGTCGCAATTCTTTAACTGGTTCAATGACAGTAAAAACGACCCAAAATGCGACCCATTGCTTCGTGCTGCAATCAGTCATTTCTGGTTTGTAACACTGCATCCCTTTGATGATGGTAATGGACGATTAACCCGGGCTATCACCGACCTTGCTCTGGCGCAGGCCGATGCCCAGAGTATCCGGTTATATACCATGTCACGCGTGATCCTGGAAAACAGGAAGGCGTATTACCATATATTGGAAAAGTCTCAGCGCGGGGATATGGACATTACCCATTGGCTGCTCTGGTTTTTACAAATGCTCGAAGAGACCATCCAGGTATCTTTGACAAAAATAGATCGAACACTGCAGAAAACACGATTCTGGCAACAGTTTCATGGTGCAGGACTCTCGGATGAACAGGTTAAAGTACTCAACCGATTACTGGACGGCGGTCAAAATGGTTTTGAGTCAGGTATCAGTGCGTCCCAATATCAAAAGGTGGCCAAAGTCAGCAAGGCAACGGCTACCCGACACCTGTCCGACTTATTAAACAAAGGTTGCATTGAAAAACTTCCAGGGGGTGGGCGAAGCACCCGGTATCAGGTGATTAGCAAGTAAATCAATTCGGCTGCTGAGCATACTGAACTGTGCGATTATCAGGAACAATAACCCTCTTGCCAAAAGGTACCTTTTAAGGTCTATAATTAAGTACCTTAAAAGGTACAATATAAGGATACTTTTATGCGAATGGATCAAATAAAGCCGGTCAGCTATTTGAAGAAAAACACCTCGGCGGTGATCAACGAGGTTCGAGAGAACCGCCAACCTATGGTTATAACCCAAAATGGTGAAGCCAGCGCAGTCATTCTTGATGCGGACAGTTACCAGCAACAACAAGAACTGCTGGCACTGCTAAAAATTCTGGCTACCGGTCAACAACAAGTTGAACAGGGCGACACCTCTTCAGCTGATGACTTTTTCAACAAGCTGAAACAACAGATAGAGTCAGGCGAGTTATAGCCTATGGAAAAGCCAAAGCAGGAGTCTGGTCACCCATTATATTCTGTTCACCTCACCCGATGGGCACAACAAGACTTACAAGATATCAGCAAATTTCTACTTAACAGAATCGGAAATCCTGGCCAAGTCCTTGCATGGCTGGATGACTTGCACAGTACCATAAGAACACTAAAGACTATGCCAGATCGAGGGCACTGGGTCCCAGAAATGCTTGCTGCAGGCATGAAAACCCACCGAGAGTTATCACACCCTCCCTATCGAATTATTTATCAGATTCAAGCTAAAGCAGTGTTTATATTTACAGTCATTGACAGCCGCAGAGATTTGCAAAGCTTGCTAAAGAAACGACTACTGGAATGGCACTGATAGACAATTCACAGCCCAAAACCTTTTAAACAGTTAGCGTGCCTATCTGATTTGTTAGCAGCACCCTGCAATATTCAACATAAAGAAGTGTCTAACAGTCAAACCTTCGATACTAGCCAATTGGACCGAGATGGAATATGGATATCAGGCAGGCTGTAACCCCCCCCTTCACAACAAGGAAATCAAAACCTTGCTAATGCAGGCTCTAGCACTGCTCGCAGATGCTTTGATCGTATCGTCCACTGCTTACGTTCACAGTCTTGCATTCGCCACCAGGAAGCATCGGAATCTGGCCCAAATACTGTTACCCCTTCGCAGGTTGACCCCATTGAAGTCTCACCTCATTTACTCATTCCGAAGTTACCTTTGTATTTAGATATGACCCAAACGGTTATTTCATATCCCAATGAAGACACGGAGGAAGTTGAACACTACGCTCTTCAAATTCATGGCCGGACATTTACAAGAATTGATGGCAACCAAAAAGATGAAGAACTGTCAGCTTTATTGCTGGAAAGACCAGAATCCATAGAGCTCTGTGTTCAAACGAATTCAGGCCTCATTCAATTTACTCCCGACGAAGCACTCCAAACCCGATTGCGTCTATTAATCAATGAAGGTCTGGATGGTCGTATCCCCATGCGATTCTCAACCAAAACCTGGTCAGTTCCTAAGCCCGGATGCCTGGAGATGGCAAGATTTCTGAAGTATGGCTATACAGCCAGCCCCCATAAGATTTATGAAAAACAACCATGGAACCGATCAGAATCGTTGACTGAAAATCAGATGGTCTACCTGTTTGACGCTGACGAAAAATTTGTACACGCCTATATCCACTTAAAGGAAGGACTGTGTGTCAGCAAATTCGGTCAGGGGAATGCCTACTTCCATAATATTGACCAGGCTAAGGAGTACTATGAGAAAGCCACGGGAAAGGCTCTCTCTGAATGGTTACCGGTTCCTGTGGTTTTTATGCGGCCAAAGGCCTCATCCTCCCCCCCCTTCTAGTATGATTATGTTAAATATTTTTCGCGACCACTGTCATTGAATAACTATTTAATATATGTCTAATGTCGGATATTATCATGTGGAGTCTTAAATCACCGTCATAAGCCCTTAGTCAGTATAAAAAACGCTTTTGTTAAGTGATCTAACTCAGTATAAATGGCACAATTTAGTCACATAATTTCTAGATTAAGCTTTCAATGTTACTACTCTGAGACTGTCGCCAGTTCAGCTTTCATTCCGCTTTTAGAGTCTAGGGCGGTAGCGTGTTTGCGATTAAATTAGACCATACCAACGAGCCATGTGCTTATGAAGCTCCGACAACTATTAGCGCCACTATCCAGGTCATCGGCCGAAGCAGTGAGAACGCTTGGTAATTCCACAGGGAATCCTGTTAAAGATTACCTGTATATCAAAACCCCCATTGAGACCGATTTTCAGCGATACGTTGAAAGCTCAAACTCCCCGGAAACCATCATTTTCTTATGTGGTTCCAGTGGTGATGGAAAGTCAGAAATTCTGACCAAATTTTATGACCAATACGAACAGGAGTTTCGATTCCATCTGGATGCCACCCATAGCTTTCAGCCAGATATGAACGCGATTCAGACTCTGGATAATCAGTTTTCTCTCCATAAGTCGGAAGGCAAACCCATCATTGTCGGCATTAATGTTGGTATGCTCGGAAACTACGCTGAAGAAGGTACAGAAGAACATCTAGATATTATTCAGTCCATAAAAGCGTTTCTGAACGATGATAAAGACAGCCTGTACCCTCATCATATCTTCCTTAATTTTGAAGACTACCCGAAATTCAGGCCTGAAGAAGATGGTGTTACTGCTGATTTTATCGAGAAGCTGCTGGTTAAGCTGACTCAACCTACGGATAAAAATGATTTTTATCAGGCCTGGCTCAAAGAGAAAGATCATTACCCAGAGACACTGCATGCCAACTATGAAATGTTGCAGATGCCGGAAGTGCAAAAAGTTATTGTTCAGAGCCTGCTAAAAGTACGCCTTAAATATGATCAGTTCCTCACAGCACGAACGCTGCTTGATTTTATCTACTCAGCCCTGACCGGACCCGGTTATCTTTTCGATAATATTTTCACCAATACAGCGACAGAGCTAACCAGCGCACTGGTCCATTTTGACCCTTGCACCATTCGCTCCAAAGATATCGACATTTTTCTGATCCAGAGGTCAATGAAGGTCAAGGACGATGAATTTAACTGCTTTAAAGATGATATCCGGCATTTGATCAATGAGGACAATATGGATATTGGCTCCTGGATACGCTGCTTCTATTTGCTTCAGGAAAAGCCCCTAGGTAATAACTACCACCATCAGTTCAGATCAAGCTTTGCCCAGGAGCTTTATCAAAAATACATAGAAATATGGCGGTTGCATGATCAGTTTGATATTAAAGATAAGAATCACCAAAATACATTGCGGAACTTCTACCTGAAAGATTTGCTGGAAGCTATTTTCCGCTTTGCCAACCGTCTTGCTCCTGAGCTTAGACAAAAACAGTGGTATTTGGCTGATTACAATGGATACTGCCTGTCTACCCGTGCAGTCATCAAAGATAATCTGAAAGCCCTGCCACATAACCGCTCCAAGCGATTGGGGCACTTCAATGCTATGTTGATGCTGGACGAAAAACCTCTAGAGCAACCGCTGCAAATCAGTTCCAACTTCCTGGAACTGATTATGAAAATCAACAGTGGCTACCGTCCGAACAAGCACGATAAAAACAACATTGTGATTCTGGAAGAGTTTATTGATTACATTACCGGCCTACTCAGAGCTACAAATAAGATTAAAATCCATACTTCCGAAGAGCATTGGTATCTATCAAAAGATGAAGATTACATCACCGTAGAGGAGGATTACTAATGAGTATTGCTAGTCGTTTAGTAGCCCTCGGTGAGATTGACCAAAGCAATATTGGTGATAACAACCTGAGCAACTATCTGCCCATTCGCAGTAAGAAAAACGTCCTCAATTACGACACCGTAGCGGGCAATGTTCTGGGCTTGTTGCTTGGTAAAAAGCTTCATGAATTTGATCAGACTGAATTCGAGGAAACCTGTCTGGATGAGCTATCCAGCAAACTCTCTGATGCAAGCATTCTGGAACACTTCAAAAGCATTTACTTCCATAATAATGCCCTGCTGAAAGTATCACCTGAATTTTTGTTACTCGGTCGTCAGGGCGCTGAAACCAAAGCCAGTGGACATCTTAGTGAAATTTTTCGCAATTTTCTGGCTCAGCAAGATCACCGCTGTGAGATTAAATCCAAAGCGAACTTTATCGAGCAAATCTTCTGGAAAGTTATGCAGAGGAATCTGAAGCCAGTCAAACAGGAAGCTTCCAAGGTAGAACCTTACCTGCCTTACGTTGCTGATTTGTTCGCCAAGGATATTCAGTTTCTGTGCAGTAAGTCCGAGTACTTGTTAAGTCATCTGGAAAGCTTTCTGGAGCTTTACAACTTTATTTACTGCTCTCAATTGGCGTTGAACATTAAGAACTTTAAGTTTGAAGTTCCACAAAATCGTCCGCTCTACTTTATTCTCGATACTGAAAAAGCCAGCCAGGAGCGCACACATATTCAGGATGATGGGTATCAGCACCTGTTCTCGTCATTTGGTACGGTCTTCCCTACCCTTTCGATGCTGGAAAACATCAACAAAGCGGGAAAAGAAGGTAAGAAAGGCAAAGTAGTTCCCCTGTGGCAATACACTCAGGCTTTGGAGTCTACAGATGTTACTGCTGAAGAGACCGCTGCAGCCATTCAACGCTTTGCCAATAACTTTCAGGAAAAAAGAAAAATTAAAGCTCGGGGTGCCGTCGATTTAACACCAAGAGTCCAGCTAAATCAGCTATTCCAGTATGCACTCGACCAGTTTGAGATCAAAAGGTACGACGCTGATGCCAGCCGACATGAGATCAGGGACGCTTACCAGAAACAGTTTGTTGAGCATATCGGCAAGCATTTTATCCAGAGTAGGGGTCGATCAGGGCGTGTACTGGTCATCAACCAAGACTTCCTACTTCTGCTGACCAATATTGCAATTGGCGACAATCGGCAGCTTCGCTTCCAGGAACTGCTTCAGGAATTCCGTCAGCGAGGTGTATATTTTGATAAACAATCCGAACAAACTCTGGTCGCTTTTTATGAGCGTGTGGGCAATGTAGACCGTATGAGTGATAGTGGAGATGCCGTCTATGTACGCAGTACAATTTGAACATTTTGCTGTAGAGCGTATTAAAGGCTGGCTCGACCAGAACGTTCAGGCCGGAGAGAAGTACCAGCTTCGCTCCACTAACCTGAATAATACCCAGCGGATATACGATGAAATCTGCAAATGTACCCAGTCATTCCTCTACAAGAGCCCAGAATACAAGGGCACAGATTACAAGGGCACAGAACTTCACTATTTTATGGTGAGCGGGATAAAAATCATCTTTGCCGCACACTTTGACGAGCAGGAAGCACCTGATCATTCTTTCAATGAAAACTACATTTCTCACTTAAGAGACTGCGTATCTGAAAAAACCGGGAAATTTGAAAATACAGCACTCTTTTTTATCCATAACAGCACATTAGATACGCTGGTCAAAAACGCCATTGATCTGGCTCATGGCGATATGCCATGGTCCGCACAAAGCATTGAGAAGCAGTTAGCAGAACTAATAGATGGTCAGCCACAGAACAATGCGGTTTTGGGTCATCTTCTGAAGATTAAAGCTGAACAGCTTAAAGAAGATGGCGGAAGTATGTTTGGCTTTATCCAGCTGTACGCTGCTATGACCTCCGGTGGCACGCCAGACCTGACTGAACTGGGTTTTCTACCCGATAAAGGTCTTTGGGAACTGAGTAAGCCTGCTCAAATAGAAAACCGCCTGAAAGACAACAAAGAGTTCCACGACAAGCTGGAACGAACCCTACAAAACCATCCAGAAGAAATCCATGATCGGATTCCTGAACTGGGTGAAGAGTTTATTAAAGATCATTTCTCCGATACATCCAACGATGAGTGGCGCACCCAGTTGGATATGGGCGATGTGATTACTGAGCGGCAAAAGCAGAAAGAAAACATCGTCAGCTTTTCCTCTGCCAGCTCAGAAGGTGCCAAGCTTACAGGCCCTCGAACAAAATCCGAGAAAGGTGCTGGCAAACGGGAAAGCCATATTATTCTTGAAGTCCCAAAAGGGAGCGAAACCTTTGACTTACGGCTGACTTTCGATGGTAACGATCTGAAAAAAGAACAGCTACAGCTGATTAATAACACAGAGCTGCGTAGGCTGAAAAATAGCCTTATCAAGGTTGCGGGTTCCGTTCAACGCCATGTTACAGTAAATGCGCCTTTTGATGGCTCTCCTACCTTCTTCACCCTGAAGGTAAAACGAACCAACAATAATGAGTGCTTCACCTTTCAGGTTCTGGTACTAGAAAAAGATAATTTCCATCTACCAGCCATTGAAAACAAATTTTTGGTCAAACCCAATCAAAGTGGCTTGATTCTGCAGACTGAAGATATGAGTCTGGAGCTGGCAGAGCAATCGGGCCCAGAGTTTGTACTGTCTGAAAATGATGAAGTTGTTGATGCCGGCGCATATAGCACTCTGAATTACCAGCAGGTCTACGAAGAATCTGAAGTTGTCTCCTTTAATGTTCAAAACAATGGACATTTGGTGAAATTCACCATTGAGGGGGAAGCCAGCCCGGTAACCCTGACATTGCCGATTCTGTTAGACACCGACCGTTTCAATGAACTGTTTAAAGACGATCGCTACGGACAGTTTATCAACGCCAAGGGCAAGGTCGTTATCGACCATAAGGAATCCAAGGTTCCGGGTATCCGATTACCCCTATTACGCCAGGAAGAAGAGTTCCTAACTGAGGGATTGATCTCTATTGGTCCTGATGCCGTAAAAGTAGAGCAGTTGGAGATCATTGCCCCTGAGTTATATGCCGTCTGGACAGCACTTTCCGACTATTTGAAAGAAAGAAAATCTCTACTATCTCTGGAATTCTGGGGAGACAAACTGACAGAACTGGTTAGAAACTATGTGCAAACATCGCTGAATTATCTCAATGCCATCCCAATGGAAAGCACCCTAAGCGATGACAACCGCATTGTTCTTGCGATGGGTATGGCAGAGTTTGAAGGTAAAAAATATCTCTCTCCTTACCACCCATTAATCCTGAGCTATTACCTGCAACTGGTCGATGAGATTCAGGCTGACAGCCAGCACAAATCTTTCCGTAATCTTCCGCCAGTCACTCTGGAAAGATTGAACCCCAAAGGTCTGCTGCCCTATGTCTACAGCAAAGGCAACCAGTTTAGTTATACCCAGAAAGTAAAAGAGAATCCTCTCTGGCTTGAAATTGTTCCCCAGCAGGAAACCAGCTACAGCTATGTCAGCACTCTGGTAAAGGAAAAGTCTGAAGAGTTTATCAAAACCTTCAGTGAGCTGTTCAAGCAGGTGGATGACGCGCCACTGATTATCAACTCCGTAAACAATAGCGATAACCGTGAAGTGTTTATGGGGCTGCTGGCCTATTTCAAAAAGAACCTGGCTGAATGTCATCCGGTTCACGTTAACCTGTATGACGATCAGTTCTGTGAAACAGAGTTCGATATCTTCGCAGAGATGAGTTCCCACGAAGAAATAAAACAGCGATATTCTCTGGATAAAGGTTCAGCCCGGGAACAATCAGAATATATTACCGACCTGCTCCGCACAAAACTGTCGTTTTCAAAGTTCAAACACAAAGATGTAGCTGAGCAGAACTACGCCCATCTGAGCTTCTTTAAGAACAACCAGAAGGTGACCACCTTCGAAAGCGATATCGACAAATTTACTTCCGGTATAGCTTGTCATGGGTTACTGAGTGGCGAAGCCTCTGTCTGTGAAAATAAAACCTTCCAGACAGCCTACGGCCTCAACAAAATCGATACTGATGGTCAACACCATCTGGAAATGTCTCGTCTTTATGGCCGGTTGCTTAAGCCATGCGTAGAGCCTAATCAGCAATACCACGCTCATTCCTCTATTGGTATCGCCGTCAGCGATTCCTTCAAGGAGCAGCTGGAACGTTCCTACGATAGTTCCATCTGGGCCACGATTATTGATCCTAAAGTGACCCTGGACTTTTTCCAGCAGGAACAAGACCTGATTCTGATTCACTATTCAGATCAGTACACCAACTCTGCTGGCTACGATGCAATTACCGTTACCCGTCAGTCCAAGTTGTATAAAAAAATGCTGAGTCAGCAGGGCGATCAGCTGATTGAAGAGTTTAATGCCTTCAATGGTGAGTGGCTGCTGAAAATGGTCACTGATCCGGAAAAAGAGAAGAAAGGTAAACTGGGCGTTGTTGCCAGCTGGAAGCTGGTGAGTGCCATGCTGTCACAGTCTGATCTTACCTGGATTCCGATTTCTATCGCTGAAATGGTCAGGGTGTCTGGCAATATCGGTCTGAAGATGGATAAACATGATTTTGCTGTTTTCCATAACAAAGATGGCTATAGCGGCAAGATGTCTGACGATATTCTGTTTGCAGGCTTTAAAGATAATAAGCTCACCCTTCTGCCCGTCGAGGTAAAAGCCGGCGAACATGGCAGCACCTCTCTGGAAAAAGCCAGAGAACAGGCTGACAAACTGCGAGCTTATCTAGTTGAACGTATTCTGGGGCCAAAAACTCTCGAAGGTCGTATCTACCGCAGCCTGTTTATCCGCCAAGTGCTGATGCAGATTGAAAAGTATCAACTCTATGAAGTGTTTGAGACTGATTATTTCAAGAAATTCCTGAATGATCGCGAGCAATGGCTGACGGGTGACTATGAGCTGGGAACCATTGAAGACTTCCCTGAAAAGATGGTTGTGGCACACCTGACCAGCCCAACCACCTTTCATACTAAGGAAACCTTCGAAGATGGCTTGTTGCAGCTGGAGATTCCTGATTATCAGGATCATTTAATCAGCACGCCCTATCAGAAACTGCTGCCCTGGGTACTTGAGCAAAATGTTCTTAGTATTTCTGAGCAATGGTTCCTTGGGCAAAATACCAAGGTCTCCCCTATTCCAGCCGCTAAAGCAGATGATTCAGTAACGACCATCGAACCAGATGAAGAAGCTGAAACTGTCACGGTAGAGCCTACCAAGACGACTGAAGCTGAAAACAAACCAGCAGTCATCGTCACAACGGAAACAGAAGCAAAATCGGGTAGAGTTCTGTTTGGCCGAGAGGAAATGACTCATCAACCCATTTACTGGGAGTTTAACCATGAGAAATTGCCAAACCGTCACTTGCTGATATTTGGTCGTTCCGGTCAGGGTAAAACGTACTGCATTCAGGGTATTCTGCAGGAACTAGCGAAAGCTGAGTGCAACTCCATGGTGGTGGATTACACCAATGGCTTTTTGCCGGATCATCTTGAGCCAGAGTTTCAGGCAGCTGTTAATCCGAAAACCCACTTGGTGGCGCACTCTCCACTGGCGATCAATCCATTCAGAAAGCAAAAGCAGCTGATTGCTGGAACTGAACTGGAAGATAAACCTCATGTAGTGGCAGGACGAGTTGCCTCAGTATTCAACTCTGTTTACTCCACCATCGGTGAGCAACAGTTGGCAACACTGAACAATGTGATTGAGAGCGGCGTTCAATGCTTTGGTGAAGACTACACCTTCCAGCAGTTGCTGACTCACCTGACAGAGGAGAGCAAAGTCGGTGAAGCTCTAGCAAACAAACTGTCCACAATGGTGAAAAGCAACCTGTTTGATACCCGTGCTGAAGGTGGCTGGGATGCTATTTATAACAGCACAGACTGTCATTCTCATATGATTCAACTGGCCAGTATTCCAAACGATGTTCAGCGACTGGCAACAGAATTTGTTCTCTGGGACCTGTATGCCCATGCATGCAGCACAGGCAACAAGCATAATCCTCTGCCAGTCGTTCTGGACGAGGTGCAGAACCTGAATCATCGACTGGATAGCCCTCTGGGCAAAATGCTGACTGAAGGCCGTAAATATGGTCTGTCTCTGATTCTTGCAACCCAGACCCTCAGCAACCTCTCCAAAGATGAGCAGGATCGCTTATTCCAGGCGGCTCATAAGCTGTTCTTTGCTCCAGCGGAAACAGAGATCAAGAAATATGCTGAGATTTTGGAAGTGACGGTTCAGGGTTCCAAGCGACAGCATTGGATTGAGCAGTTGAGCAAGCTTAAGAAAGGGCAGTGTCTGTCGGTTGGACAGCACTTGAATCAATACGGTGAGTTAGAACTCAGCGTGAAAAAAATTAATATTAGTAGCTTGGGAGAGCGGTAATATACTGCTCTTTGAATAACTGTAATAATTCGTCATGAAAAGTAATTATCGAAATTTTACGACACCATGACAAATAACACTTTTAGTTGGATTTAACTAATGCATTGATATCTATGCTGTAAATTATCAACCCCTTTAGTTTTAGCTACTATAAGAAGCATACAATCAAAATTTATTGGAGACATCAATGTCGCAAATATATGAGTTCATCGATCTCGAGCGTTTAAGATTAGATCACTACAACCCGAGACTACCTACAAGCCTTCATGAAAAAAGTGAAGACATCGTCATCAATTGGATGTTAACTGACGCATCTCTTGTAGAGTTAATGCTTGCTATAGGAAACAACGGTTTTTTCCCTGGTGAGCCACTTTTAATCATAAAGGAAGATGATGACTATATAGTTGTAGAAGGTAATAGAAGGCTTGCATCACTAAAATTGCTACAAGATCCATCAATTGCCGAAACGCAAAAGAAAAAAGTAAAAACTGTAGCAGAAGAAACAACTGAAAAACCAACCAAAATACCATGTATTATTTTTAATGAAAGGTCTGAAGTTAATAAGTACTTAGGTTATCGCCATATCACTGGAATTAAAGAATGGGATCTACTCTCAAAAGCTAGATACCTTAAAACACTATCTGATGATATAACATCTGAAGAACCAAAAAAAATGAAAAGCACTCTAGCCAAGGCAATAGGTAGTAAACCAGACTATGTTAACAGGCTCCTTATAGCTTACGACCTTTTCTTAGAAATAGAAAAAAACTCCTTCTTTCAAATAAGAAGTTTGAATGAAGAAACCATACACTTCAATTACCTTCTTGACTCTCTCAGGAGAACAAACATAAGAGACTTCATCGGTGTTGATATAAAAAGCAATCACCCTATAGAGGAATTAACGAATAACACTGACAAGAAAAACAACTTCAAGCAATTAATCCACTGGTTCTTTGATACTGCTGGAAGAATTAAAGTAGCCATCCGTGGTGATAGTGAAAGCTTAACTAAACTTGATGCGATTCTTGCGGATAAAATTGCAACGCAATATCTTTTTAGATCAGAAGATCTAGAGGAATCTTATGAGAAATTAAACAAAACATATGATTCATTTAATCACAACTTGTCTCTTGCAAAGAAAAATATTACTGCTGCTCTTAATCAACTTCCGAGCATAAAGGAACAGCATAGTATAGATATTGAGACCGCATCGGAAATTAGAGAAACAGCTCAAATGATAGTACTCAAACTTCAGGCAATAACCCCAGATCAGTGCGAGGGTTAAGATGTTTGATTTATCAACAGCTCCATCAGTATCCAGACGACTAAAACCATATTTTGTAGACTTTATTGAGATGCTTGCCTTAGTGCAAGATGAAGATGGAATATCAAAAGATGATGTAACAGAAAGGATATTAGATGAAGGAGAAGATGAAGAAGAACAAGATCAGCTCTTCATCAACGATTGCTATGAGCTTCTAGAGTGTCGTGCTGAAATTTATGGGGAAAGTTATCCCTTTTCTATCGAGCGAAATCAAACCATAAAAGTTAAAGACAACATATCAAATATTAATAGATACTATATATTTTTACTCTTGTGCTCGTATAGCTCAAAAGTAGATGATAACGCTTCTTTACGTCGGGATTTTGAACAAGTATGCGCTACTGCATTACAAGGTTATTTACCTCCATTGGCAGAGTGTCACGTATTTGGAAAATCAGGACTAGAAATTGAACGATATTCTGGTCATATTTCTCAAAAGCTCGAAAAGTTAGCTAGAGACTTGGGTGTAAATATTGATTTTGAGGAAGATGACTTCTCTCCCTATAATACAGGAGATAATGGTTTAGATGTTGTAGCTTGGCTGCATATTCCAGGAGATTCTTACAAAAAATACTCCCAAATTTATTTTGCTCAATGTGCCACGGGAAAGGAGTGGCCAAATAAACAAGGGGAACCCTTAAAAATTGGTAATTTATTGAGGTTAAACAATAATTTCTCAACAATTATATGCATACCATACGACACAAGAAAAATTAGCGGCAAACCAATTGATCACAATGATATTACTGCCTCAGTATATTTAGATCGCTATAGGATCATAACCCTTTTGGAAAGAGGTCATCAAATTGATGGTTTGCAATGTAATCAAACACATATTCAGAGGGCGTTAGATTATGAAGAGCCTTTTTACGAATAAATAAAGAAAAGTGGCTCATGCCACTTTTCCATTACATTTCAAAACCAAATCCGAAAGATCATTAACCCCGGAAAAGACCCCAAGTCCATCATCAACAAGCTGAGCCACAGCTTTGGAAATTTCAATATCCTGAGATTGCTGACGTATAAGCATGGCATAAACATCAGCCTGCTCGCCAAGCAAGGTATTGGTATTAAATTCCTGACCGTCTAGCTCAGTTTTAACCTTCTTCCTCAGGCTGCCCGTTTCCAGAGAATGGGCGATAGCCAGTCGAGCCAGAATATTGGGCGTCAGTCCGGTATTACCCTTCATCCTTGCCAGCAGGTCTGTAGCCTTTTTGGATATACGAATTCTATTAGGCAACATCTTCAGCCAGCTCCTGCTCTTTAATTTCAGTATCTTCAGTCATCTTGAAGCCGAAATAATGTTTTCTCAGATACTCGGAATTGCCCTCTTTCGGGAAGTATTCCACTTCATAGACATGAGAAATATTTGGTGACAGTTGTTTGAAGTAATTCTGGTCAATCTCGGTATCCGTAGAAAGGATAATTACTTGATGACTGGCTGTTGGGAAGTAATTTTCCACCAGCTTGCCACGGTGTTTACTATCTAGCCTACCCAATGGCGTATCGATAATGATAGGCAGTTTTCTACCGGATGTTCGAGCCAAAGCTTCCAGGATAGAAATCGCAAAAATCTGTTTCTCACCAGCAGAAAGCTGCTGTTTATTGATTTCATTACCCTGCTTGTCCAGCAGTTTAACGTCAAAACTTTTTGGGTCAATCTGTGCCTGCAGGCTGATATCTTCCTTACGTGCCAGCTTTCTGAAGGATTTAACAAATTCTTCTTCCAGTTGCTTCACTTTATTGACGGTTGTTTTTGATGCAAAGTCATTTAGTAGCTCTCTGGAACGCTGAGCCATCTGGTAGGCACGGTTGCTTGAGAAGTTAGCACTGAATTCCTGCTCTTTCTTCTGCATCTGACGCATGAGATCCATAGCTTCACGCAAGGCTCTTTTGGCATCATCTTTTGCAACAGCCATTTTGTTGTTCTCGGCTGTTCTCTTCTCATTCAGCTCACGAAGCTGTTCAAGCTCATCCTTAAGGAAAGCTTCATCTGGTGCACGTTGCAGGTTTTCACTGGCATGATCCAGTTGATTTTGAATATCAGCAAGCTGCTTGCCCATATCCAGCATCAGCTGTCTTGAAGCAGGTATAATATTTTCCAGCAATAGTTGAACGCGGTTGAACTGGCGTTCAGAGCAATCGTGGACAATATCAATCTGTTCTATTTCATCAAACAGCTCAGCGAAAGCATTACTGATTGCGCTTTCAACCGCTTGCTTGTCATTGAGTGACTGCAATAGCGAACTTTTCAGCAGTTCTACCTTCTGGTCAAGGCTAGCCTTGAGAATGGATTGCTTTTTAAAATCCTGTTCTTTTTCAAGCTGGGTCAGCAAATTCTTAACACAGCCAATAGCCAGTACCAGAGGGAAACCTGCCCCCATAGCTGTTCGAATCTGTTCTTCAAGATATTTCTTTTCTGCTATCAGTTGTTCCAGTCTTACCTGTTCTTCATTTCTTGAGCGTGCCCAAGCCCCACCCTTGCTGGAAATATAAGACTCAGATCGCTTGATATCGATGTCGATTGCTACAACCTGACGCACAGCTTCGCTTTGCTCATTCAATGCAGCTTCATACGCAGCATAGGCAACATCATATTCTTCTTTAAGAGTACTGATTATTTGCTGATGCTGTTCTGGCATAGACGCGGTGTTTTTTTCCCGCAGGTAAATGGCCAGGTCATCACGCATGCGGTTTATGACATCCAAACCAAGCAACTTCCTAATGGCAGTACCTAAAGCCCGACCAGTCGTATCTTCTGCTAGTTCAGCAATTTTTTCACCGTCGAAGAAAAACAGATCAGATACGCCAATAGGAATCAGCTCGTTCAGGAAACCCTGACACTGGTCATAAGTAAGACTCAGTATTTTTCCATCTTTCTCAATCTTGAGGATTTCATGGACTTTGCTGCCATTAGCTGTCCACTCTCGCTTAATGGTATAGAGAGATACTTCGCCACGGGTTGCATAGCTAAAAGTCAGATGAATTTTTGCAGCGTTTTTCTGTATCTTGGCCTTTTTGCTCTTATGAATAGAATCTTTCAGGTACTCGTGATATTCCCGAATAGAAACACTACTACCCAAGCTGTGCTTGCCATACAGAGCCAGACGAACAGCCGTCAGCGTTGTGGTTTTACCTGCACCATTTAGCCCACCAAATAATACGATGGGGCGTTTGCGACCATCACGCACCTGCGGAGCCAAGCTGATGGTTTCTTCATTGCTGATAACTCTAAAGTCACAGATCTTCAGCTCTTCAAGAATCATGACTGAACCTCTGACTTAGTAAGGTCTTCATATCTTTCTCGCAATGCATTTAACTCAGTTTTATAACCATCTAATTTTGTAACTACATCTTTGCGATGCGAAAGAGCTTCTTCTTCAACCCAGTCCTGTCGTAAAAGACTATCTAATTTACCCATTAACCCCTTCCGCCGACTAAGCCCTTCCATAGACAACTCGAGTTCAATTAATTTCATAACCAACTCAGCAGGAACGTCATGCTTCTGTTCGAGTTCACGAAGTAAATCAGAATCTGGCTTAGTAAATGCACCGGCATCATTTTCAACCCAATCTAGATCTTTTCCATATATCTCACGATATATAGAAGGCAATTGATCAGACCAATCTGGCTCAAGAGGGTCGTGTAACCATTCGTTGCGAATTGCATGTAACTCAGGCCGAGTTATAAGTTCGATATCATGCCCTTGCTGCCTAATACTTCTCTCAATCTCTAAAAGTTCTTTCAACCATTGCTGGCGATATTCAAGAAGGTAGGGACCAAAGGAACGTTTAATCTCATTTTTACCATCTTCATTAATCTTTCCACTTGAGACATATGAGATATAACCATTACGGCGACGCTTATTACGTATGCTTTCTTTATTTTCAGGTCTCGTTGTATCCCATAGTTTTTGCCTGAATTCCAGCATAGGCTGCATCCAGGTCGCACCATTCTCAATCAAACCTTCAATCGCTTTATCTTTGGTAACAACTGTGCAAGTCCAGCAGCCAAAACGAGAGCTACCGCAAGAAGGTGTACTCGTATCTATAACCAGAGGACATTCACCAGCGTTAGAACCTTTATAGAGATCAAACAGCTCGCGATTGGTTCCACCCCATGGCGCATAAGTTGCCAGCAGATACATCCAGACTTCATCATGAGTCCAGTCTTCGATTGGCATGTAGGTATATGCACCTGGCAATGACGTATGGCGTGCCAATAAACTACCGTCAATCTTATGCTTGGCAATAACTTGAGCACGAGACGAACTTTCCTGACTACGAGAGCCAAGAATTACAATTACTTCACCAAAGTGAGCGACTTTATCCATAATAAAGTCGCTCACTGGATCGATTTTCATCCGTTCTGTACACCAACGAAAAGAAGTAGTTGGTGCTGGATAGCCTTTACCAAGCAGATTTGACCAAAATGTCTGATCGGTTTTTGGGAACACCTGATGAGCGGTCATAGGGAGACCATGCTCTTTAGCTCCCTCGTTTATAGCAACAATGACATGCTTAATCTGGTCAACAACTACAGGCGTTTCCACCAGCGTATCAGAAGAAACAACATATACGTGCTTGTTCAGTTCTTCTGGCTTCAGTTTGAGAAGTGCTGTGTATACCAGTGATAAAATCGTTGTTGAATCTTTACCGCCAGAAAAACCAATCACCCAGGGCTTATCGTCATGACGATACAGCTCCTGGATTTCATGTAACAGGTCTTTCAGTGGACGACCCGCATAAGGGCTGTCCACGTCTTCCAACATTTCATCGATGCTGGAATATAAAAGGGTTTCTTCGGTCATGATATAAATGTCTCTTCAAGAGACTCGTCTGATGGACTGAGCATTACACCCAGAGCCTTACGAATTACGTTTGCCGTCAAAGCTACATTGGTTCGTGCCTTGCTCAGCTTGCCGTGCAGCAGAGCCCGTCCTTCCCATAGTTCCTTGTTTGCTCTGGACCAGTCAATAGTATTCAGCTCTTGCAATCGGGATTTCCAGCTTTCTGGATGTTGGCTTAGCAAATCAGCGCCAGCACACCCTAAAGCGTGGAGAGTCACTCCGTGAGCATGTACAAAATTCGTTCTGAGTTCTGCTGAAGATACTTTACGACTCTCAGCATCTTTCCAGTCAGGCATCGCCTCAGTAACTGCTTCCCAATATTCGGTTGCAAGGAGCATTTCTTCCTGGCTGATACTGTCTTTCAGTCCTTTTCTCAACAAGCTGCGACTGGCCAGCTTTACACTGCTCAATGTAAATAGCTTGATACTTCGGTTGGAAATGCTCGATTTTTCAAGCTCAGTCAACTTTTTAAAGCATGAAACATTATCAACAATGTAACGAGCCATATTTGAGCTTGGATCACGATGATCATACAAAGTACTCAGTGACTCACTAGGGCGTACGGCATGTTTGTTGAGATCCGCAAACATTTGCTGACTACGCCTCAAGCCTTCATCTATGAAAAAAAGAACGGGAATGTTGTCATGCCCAAGTTCACTGTTTTCTCTGATGGCATCCTCGATAGCTGCCCTGCGGTGCTGGCCATCGTTAATGAGAATTTGAGCATCCATAGGCACTGATAGAAGACCAAGGTTAACTGCTACCCCAGTATCAGCTAGAGGCTCGAAATGAACCTGATCGTTAATGGAAGCCGTGATTGCAGAAAGGGTGTAATCCTCTCTGTTGCCAATAAGGTATCTTGCCATTTCAGGAATACGAGAGCGATTCAGAGTACGCTGAGCCCGAAGTTCAGGTGGAACTTCTTCTTCGTCAAAGACAAAGATCTTAGGGATAAGACGCATGGGACACATGGCAATGTAGCATGGTCGACCGGATTGTATCCCTCTTACCGCCGGAAAGGTATGGTTAAATTCACGTAAATGATTGGAGCTCATGCTGGCATCTGTATGTAAAAAATACATTGTACATCTATACACTGGAAGTGAAAATAGTAAGATAATGACAAACAAGCCAAGACTTACGTGTTATATAAAATGTCCGTATCAGAACTCGTAGATAACTATCGAATTGACCACACCCTTGATGCACAAGGGCTAAACTGTCCTGAGCCTGTCATGATGCTTCATAACACAGTCAGGAAAATGAAGGCAGGTGAAATTTTGGAAGTGATTGCTACAGATCCATCGACCCAAAGGGATATTCCCAAGTTTTGTTCGTTCTTGGGACATGAACTGTTAGATCACAAAGAAATTGATGGTAAATTTTTTTATCACTTGAAGAAGGGGGAGTAATTCTTCCTTGATCTCAAGATAAGTGGAGTCGGTATGGAGAATCCAGTTCAAGCTGTTCAGCTAAAATACTCTAGGGAGCCTGTTGTTAAGATGCAGTTTTCTTCGGAAGGAGGCTGCATACTCCCAAAAGCTTTTTCAGCTCTTTTTAGTGAACTGAGCAGTGTTCTATCAAAGGATGAATTTCAACTTCTTGAGCTCAAAGCCAACAACACTCCGTACCGAACTATAGCTGTCGAGTTTGACTCGACAGCCTACGCCGTTCGCAGACAACTCGATGCTCTGCTTTCAAGGGTGTCAAGACAGCACTCCGCTGATCTTTTTGAATTTGCCTGGGTTTTAGACCTGGCTCTTGATGATTATAATGGTGAGAGTGATTTCAAAAGCATGCTCCGTCGCTTGAACCTCAAGAGGCCCCAGATTAAGTTCCTGATATTGCTCACCAGAAATTTTGTAAAGCATCCTGTTGAGCACTATAAAAATCGTATTTTTCGTATCAAGCTAGGACTCAGCTATCTACCTTGAAAAAACGATACCCCCTTATCTCAACACCATGCACTTCCTTCAACGCCTTGGTCAGATCATTCATGACTGGACCAAAATTCTTGTTTTCTTCAAGCAACCGCATCTCTTGCAGCCTTTGGTCAAAAGATAATTGCTTTTTACAATCAGCAAAGCAGTCATCAATAAGCTTAGATTTCCAGTACAACGGTTGAGGCTCATACTCGCCATACCCATAGTCAAAAAACTCTATCCGCCCTGCCCGCATATTGATCTTGATCCGTTCTCGCAGCATGGGTAAAGGCTGGGTTTCAAAGCCATCGTAGGCCATGAGTGTCAGCTTTCCTGAGCGAATATGGATTTTTATCAGGTCTATCTCTTCTATTTCTCCATAGAGCTGAGTCGCACAACCAATGTAGAGTTGTAACTCTATGGGAAGCTGGTCAATAAAACGGGTATGCAGGATTAGAGAATGTCTGATATTTAAAATACTGGCTGGTAGAGACTGGTAAGCTTTTTCACATTTCTGGTCAATTAAATCGGGCTGAGCAAGGGAGAAAAGCAGATTTTTAGATTCCTCTGTAGCTAAGCGGTAATTTCCAAAGAATGCTTTGATATCCCTTTTTAGCTGTTCAGGCATGCTATTGTAGGGGCGGCGCTTGCTGAAGAGTTGCAGGGCAAAATAGATCAGTAACTCCTCTTTCCTTTGCTGCTCTGAACGGAAGAAGTCATCCTGATCATATTTAAGGCAAGCCAGCTTAAAAGCCTGTTTGGGTGACCCCAGGCACACCTTTATTTCATCGCTGGCATCAAGCTCTTCCTGTGCAGGAAGTCGCCCAAGCTCAAGGCACCTTTCCCAAAATGACTGAACTAACATAGAATATTGCTCCAGAACTTGCTGGGCTTTGGGAACTCGTATAGTTTTCTGAGACAATTGCTGCCATCGCTGCCGACCTTTGTTAGCAAGGTATAGTTGTTCTTCCTCTTTATCCTTGAATACGTAAAATACGCCGGGGCCTACAGCTATCGGTTCTTCCTCGAGAACTTGCTCAATAAAACTTTGCAGTTCAGATTGACTGTAGTATTTCTGGAATGTGTTCCTTGAAGTAATCACTCCATCTTTATAAGCTTTGAACTTGCTAATGTGGGCGTCAGTTCCCAACATAGCAGCAATGACCAGTAATTTATCAGTGAGCCTCCATGCCCCTAAAAGAGCATCCACCCGCTCTTCAATATCTTCAATTACATTGATAACAAACCCTAGATTCACCAGGTCTGCATTGACTTTGTCGCCTTCTGGACGCCAGTTTGGGTCCCAGCCTTGCGCGGTGATGCCATGTGCTTCCAGCTCTCTGAGATCGTCACCATGCCCACAGCCGTAATCGAACACAGACATTCTGCCATCCAAATAGCCATGATTAGCCAGTGATTTCATCGGAGTGGACAGGTCATCTCTGGATAATGCGGTCTTATGCCTGTCGATCGATTTTGTTTCGGATGAATCAACAGCCGCCGAACGAAATAACCGACCATCAACCAGCACATAGCCTTTACTTTCCAGAAGGCTTTCCCAAGTACGTTTAAATCCTATGGCTTTACTATTTTCGTATAACCCTGCGAGCTCACCTTCCTGAGTAATAAGGCAAAAATCTTCATAGTGGGGTGATTCAGCCTGCAGCATTAATTCTTTGCGGTGCAGTATGGGTGGATTGTCTGTCTTCTGATAACAAGTCTCTTTACACCGTTGCTTGGTAAGATCAATGCTGATGCTTTTTTTTAAGGCTGGATAAGCATCCGAAAAAAACGTGGGGTAGCTAAGAAGGGTAAGTTTGAAGCTGTCTCTATGAAACTTGAGGATATCCCAATCATGTTCCTCAAGCCCTATTACTGACACCTGAATAAGAGCAAAGCTTCTGAGCTGCTCGTCAATATCGGGCAGTGCCGACTTATGAAGGTAGACAGCTTTAGGCAGCTTTTTACCAATGGCTAAATCATTCACACACTCATGATATTGATCAGGGTTCATATCTTGATAGCTGTTCAAGGAAGCCTTCAACAGTGTAGCGATATGGCTGCCGCCTGCCAAATCGAGGCCCTTTCAGCCAACATACCTCTCGGCTTGGACAATCGGAGTAACTGACATGGATAGGTAAACGAGCGCCATAATAGTAAAGCCGGTCAAATGGGCAATGCTGAACCAACCAGCGTGCAACATCTGTAGATGGGATATCAGGCACCAAAAAATCGCAGGCTTGCCCACCTCTCTCACAGACTCGTTCACCCTTGCTGTTTAACTCATAACCCGCATGTTGATCCAGCTTTGGCGCAATACGTGGAGGACTGTTTTTCGCAATGGCTAAACTCAACTTGCGACTGCAAAAAGCATAGGTAAGCTCTATGTCACCAAACTGCCCAACCACTGGATCAAGAACGTGCCTGGCAAGCTTTGAAATAGCTTCCCAGCTCTCCTCCTGCAGAGGGAGATTATCAATATTCTCACGTGCAAAAGTCTCACCACAGCAGATTAGCGTTCTATAGCTGAAGTGTCGGCTGCACATTTGGCTGAGTCTTTGATTGATGATCCAGCTCCCCACCGCTATAGCTTTAATGATCAGCACTATAGCCAAAGATACCAGCCTCAAGGAACATTAACGATATAGAACTAGGATACTTGCTCAAACATTAGTCCAGTTAACTCCGACTCTTGGACAAGCTCAACAAACCTCTCACTGCAATAGAGGTATGAGAAATGACCAAAGGCAGAAGTCCAAACGGTTTGCCCCTCAATATCACTGGTTTTGAATGCAATTTTCTCTACCTGACTGAACTCGTTTTGATAGCTTTTGCTCTCATCGGCATCAATAGCATTTAGCACATTCAAAAAACACCAATCAGCCCCCTGGTAAGAAACCGGTAAAACCTCCCCAACACCCACCAATAATGGCTTAAGCGCTTTATAGGCTCTCTCCGAGAGCATTAACTCATTCACCTGAAGCCTGCAAATATCACCGCGTTCAAGGTCATCTTCTACAATACCTTCACATTTTACCCAGAACTCTGCCAATGACTCCCCTTCATCCATGGCCATAGCCAGCTCTGAAGGCTGCTTACTTAGAGCGATGATGGTTTCAACATCTGGGAAAAGCTCACCAAACTGATCATCACTAACTATTTTGAAGAAGGTCATAATTCAACTCTTCCTTAATGTTGGGGGGGATATCGCCTGTTTCGAGTTTCAGACCCAGGTTTTCCAGTTTTTGCTTGAGGGCTTCTTGATTATTCAGCGGTCTGACTTCCAGTTGTATCCACTGATAATAACTCTTTCTATGGATTCGACTATGAGGTACAGCTCCGGGTTAATGCCCAAAATCGGATGAGAACAGAATACCGTTTAGACCGTTTAACTCGATAATATCCTTAAACTTCTCGGTACAATAAAGGTGGCTAAAGCGGTCAAAGCTTGTTTTGAATAGAATTTGAGTACCTACTGCCTCAGGCCTAAATGATAATGATGAGACTCCAGCAAATACACCGTTATTGGATAGGATATTCGACTCTGAGGGGGCTGGCTCAATCACACTGTGTACAGAAAAGACATAATATTCTTCGTCACGGCATTCAAAAGGTAGAAACTCACCCAACAGGTTCAGTACTGGGGAAAGTAGCTCTTTAGCTCTTGGTGAGAGTACAAGAAATACATCCATCCATCCATAGATACACATCCGGGAGTTCCGTCAGCTCTTTAGCTTCCTCAGAAAATATTTCATAAAATCCGCCATGACTTTGTGGCCACTTGTCGGCAATGGGTTGCTGAATAGAGCGGATTTTCCGGTATTTAACAATACCGAATGCAGCCATAAGCTCTTCAGTATTAAAAATTTCCAACGAGCCATAGGCTGCTGTGTCTGAGGACACCTTGTATAACTTCATGCTATTTTTCTCAGGCCATTAAGTGAGAAAAAATGCTTCCTCACCATTTAATCATGCAGTCTAAAAAACGACCGTTTTTTCAGACTGCATGATTGTTAAACTATTTCTAGGTTTTAATGTTGATCTCATCACTCCGCAAAGGAGAAAAACGTTTCCGATAATCCCTGGGGGTAAGACCGGTGATCGCTTGAAATACCCTGCGAAAAGCACTGGCATCCTCATAACCCACTTGCCAGGCGATTTCTTCAATATTCATGCGAGACAACTCCATTAGCTCCCGTGCTTTGCTTACTCGCAGCTGTTGCAGGTATTTCGATGGTGTTAATCGTGTCGCGGTCTGAAAGCGTCGGATAAACGTTCTCCCCTCCAGACAGGCTTCTTTCGCCATCATGGGGACTGTCAGCGGTTCATTAAAATGTTTTTGCAGCCAGTGCTGGGCTTTTAGAATGGCAGCGTCCCCATGTCCGAAACTGGGTGAAAAACTGCTGTAATACTTTTGTTCCCGCCCTCCGGGATCCACTAGAAAGAATCGAGCTGTGGTCAGCATAGTCGCAGACCCCATAAATCGTTCTACCAGCCTTAAACCTAGATCGACCCAGGCCATCAGGCCTCCGGCGGTAATGATATCGCCATCGTCTATGAGCAGTTTGTCGATATTAAGCTGAACCTGGGGATGCCGGCCAAGAAACTCTTCTTCAAGACTCCAGTGCGTGGTGGCCGGGCGATTATCCAGCAATCCGGATTGAGCCAGGTAAAGTGCACCCGCACAGACTGAGCAGATCAGAGCCCCTTTTTGATGACAGAGCGTCAGAAGGCCCGGCCATGAGGCAGACTCTGTCGGCATACTCCCAAGACAGGGAGGAATAATCACGACACTGCTAGTGTATGAATCACTCTGTCCCAGCGACTCCGACTCAACCTCTTTTGTGATCACATTGAAGACACATTCAGCTGACCCCTCACCCCGATCGCGCTGATAAAAATCATTAGCCTTATTCAGCAGATCCATCAAACCATAAATGGCTGCCTTCTGAGCATGAGGATAGGTGAGGATTGAAACGCTGATTCGTTCTTTCTGAGAGTGTACTTCTTTAATCATGTGACAAATATTGCACGAATTATGTCAAATTTGCCAAGTTTCAAAAGAATCACAACCTCATAAACTAGGGCCACTATCAACAAGGAGATACTTCTCATGAGCCAACGCGCACTGCTTGTCATTGACCTTCAAAATGATTATTACCCTGGCGGACTGTGGCCACTGCACGATATAGCGCAGGCATCAAGAAATGCTCGTACTGTATTGGACTCTGTCCGTAACAGCGAAGACCTGGTTGTCCATGTCAGGCATGAGTTTGAAGATAATAATGCCCCGTTCTTCCTGGCTGGTTCCACTGGGGCAGAAATTCATTCCGATATGCTGCCGCTGGACAACGAAACGGTTGTTCTCAAGCATGCAGTTAATTCATTCCATCAAACCAACCTCAAAGCGTTACTTGATCAACACAACATAAAAGACCTGGTGCTTGTAGGGGCTATGAGTCATATGTGTATAGATGCCGCTACGCGTGCAGCTGGTGATTTTGGCTATAACGTTACTGTTATAGAAGATGCCTGCGCGTCAAAGGATGTTGAGTTTAATGGCAGGAACGTAGCGGCAGAAGATGTTCATGCTGCATTTATGTCCGCTCTGAGCTTTGCCTATGCCGATGTGGTTTCAACCCAACAGTGGCTCGAACAGCAGATATAAAAGTCTATCCTCAACCGGATACATGTGTACAGCACTGGCAGTTGTTGCTTTGTTACAACAGCTACATCTCTATTTAGGAGCCTGACCGTGAATAGACAGCCCGGCTTGAAGCTCAGAAAGAACGGACGCAATTCTTGGTCAGACGCCTAACTCTTCATCAGTTAAATACGGAGTAATTGGCGTTAAGAATGGGTTTGTCTCGCTCAAACCGATCTGCCAGCGGGTCCAGCTGGCATGGCGCTATTCCCAGTATTATTTCAACAACCCTCTATTCTCCTTCCAGCATTCATTCAGCTGCCTGGCAATCAGCTTCTTCGTGCTTGGCCTAACGTCGAAATCTGCCGCAAGCTCTGGCCAATCCTGTAATGCATCCAGTACACGCTCAATGACTTGTTTAGCCTGATTCCAGGTTGCGATATTGGCCTGCTTGGCTAATTTCTGAACTGCTTTGACGGGAGGCTCTGAGCCATAACCCAGGTAAGCCATCATGTGCTGGTTGTAAGGTGAGGGACTGAAAGTAACATCGTAGAAAGGAGCCAATGACCACTGGCCCAAATCATCCATTAGGAATGACCAGTTTTTGGTGTGATCGTCCTGATTAAGGCCAAACAAATTGAACATGGATCGGGTAAACTGTTCCTGAGCAACAGCCGGGTTCTGGCAAAGCACCTGGCTCACTTTCAAGAGATCATCATAATCCATAGAAGGCTTTCTAAAATCTGCATTCATAAGCCCACATAAAGTATGCATATGCAAACGGCCTTGCTCAGGCTGTTCTTGAGAGCAGTCAAATCGTTGCAGGGCCAGCCAGGCAATCGATTCTGATCCGCCAGTTTCATGTATCAACTGCCATTTAGGTACCGTTAACCCGGCCTTGCCTGCCATTGTCAACCAGGCTGCTTCACAAAGGCCTTCTTCATGGCCCAGGGGTAAACTTTTGGACGTAAATTTTACCAGCCAAGGCGATAAACCCTGTTTAGCCAGGGTGCTGACTTTGTAGGGATTATCAGGATCAATCCATACAGACGCCTTTGGCCTCGCACCACCGGAGCCGCCAGCCTGAGCCAGAGCAGGCAGGATATCGTCTGTCTCACCTTCGAATATCTGCTGAGCCTCCAGCCCAAGCATTGCAATATCGGTGAGTCTCTCATCTTGCTCTGTTTCATACTCTGTAGCAGGCAAATAACTCAGTGACCCCGTCCCCCTTTGGCCAATAAAAGCCAAACGATCCAGGGGAGTGACCTGATGAGGAAGAATACCCTTCTGACGAAATACTCGATCCATCAGAAGAAGGCCCCAACCATCCGGTAAAGAATCAGCAAACACTCCCTGCAAACCTTGATGAGGCTCATGCGGTCCCCGATGCAGGGATGCATCAAACGGTACCGTGAATGGAGAAAGACTATGAAACTGATCGAGATAGGTTTTGTCGTATTGAAAAAAAATACCTTGCTGGTTCTGAGCCAACTCCCCTACTTTCTGTTCAGCACCCTGGCTAAAACGACGGTGTACGCTGAGTTTGCGAACCTTCATTGTCTCAGTACTTCATCAATACTGGAGGGGAGTACTTCATCTTCTTTCGTCAGGGCATAGAGATTCTCAAGCTGATCGACACATTGCCAGAGCAGGATGAACTGTCTGAGTGATATTTGACCGGTAGTTTCAAACTTTTTAATGGTGGGTGCGGGAACGCCACTGCGTTCTGCAAGTGACTGACGTGACCAGCCTTTAACTTTTCGTTTGGCCATAACCGTTGCAGCCAGCTGTTCCTGGACCTCGGAAGGTGTCAATAATGAGAGTAAGCTCATAGCTATCCAATGGCTTATATATAGATATTATTGTAGCCATTATCCCCATAATTACCAATTATTAGATACTATGATGTCTTTTATTGGAATTCTATCAACCACCATGCCATGCTTGAGAAAAATACCCACATCGGTGAAACAACGATTGATCTCCGGAAAAATAGCTCGACCTAGATGATGCTTTTCTAAAAGGTAGGATATGTTCATCTGCCCTTGCCTCCAAAATACGATAATCGATAGCGTTCCTTCTTCCAGTTGCTATAGAAGCAGCCTAACTTCAAGGTCAGCAGACTCAACACGACTCAATCATTGATAGCTAGAAATATTATTTTGGCATATAGCATAGGAGCTACATTCCTGGATACAAGGGTGACCCAACACCCCCCATGAAAGGATAAAGGGATAGAATTGTAATCGTATAGAGAGTCCTATAATAAAAACTCGTTGCCTTTGTCAGGCTCCGCATACAGCCTGGACTGAAGCTGCTTAAATAACTCATGAAGAGTAATGTCCAGGTAGCCCAAGAACTTGTCTTTCGCTAATGTTCGATCATAGACGTCTGTTGGAATAAATCGCTTCATTTCTGACTCCAACTCACCACTGGCCAGTATTTTGGAAAACGATTCTATCCGCTCAGTCAAAGCTTGTTCAAAGTCGGTTAACTGGTAATCCTTTATTTTTCTAGCTACCAACTTTTCATCCAAAACAGCCCCCTGCTGCTTCAGCCAGATCAGGTCCCAAAAGTCACGATAGCGGACATAGCGCCGGGTGGCAGGTAAAGCAATTAATTTGTCCGCCATAATTTCATTGAGTGTTTCAACATAGATCAGCGTGTCTTCATAACCGTCCGGCAGAAAATCATAATTTTTTAACAGTGACTGTGTCGTGCGGGTATAGGCAGGGATATTGGCTACTTCAAGCTTGATACGCTGCCTGGGAACGTCTTTTCGATCAGGAGCGGTCACTATGGAAATCTGCCATTTGTCGACTTTAAGTTCAGCGTACTGTGGATCAGATTTGAGGCTAGCCGGTTCTTTGATAAAAACTTCCAGCCCATAGCGCTTACCAAGGTAATCTTCGATACAGGCTTTCATTGAAGATAATTGCTTTGAAGAAAAGTCGGTTCCTCCAGCAAAACCCAGATCTTCACTGAACCGTTTACCTCCATAACAGAGTCTTAGGGCAGTCCCCCCCTGAAAAACCAATTTATCCAGCAGTCCTTCCTGATCCAGACAAAATAGAATGTCATAATGAAGGAGCTCCTTCTCTATAACAGGTCGCATATTAGCTAACTGCTCGTTAGTTAATGCTCTGTCTACCAGGTAACTGAAGTCAGCCGGATCAATCTTCATAAAGAACCTGCTCATCAACAAGGTGTGTATTTCTTCCTACCCGCTTTAAATCTCTCCAGGCAGCTTCTTTGGTGGCCATTCGAAGTGGCTTTCCTGTAACAAGCATGCTGTTAACGATCTGAGCCATGGTGCGTTTTGTATGAGTAAATTCGATGGTACCAAAGGGCGTTTTGTACTCACCTTTTCGCCCTGTTGTCATAATCGTTAAGCGATCAATGGGAATCTGCGAAATAGCGCCATAATCTGACAATGCAGACTCAAGGCTAACATAGCTATAT
The DNA here is from genome assembly GCF_051008435.1 of Endozoicomonas sp. Lineage (GTDB taxonomy): Bacteria > Pseudomonadota > Gammaproteobacteria > Pseudomonadales > Endozoicomonadaceae > Endozoicomonas_A. The sequence continues at coordinate 32,733 of NZ_JBPCXO010000202.1, forward strand.
TCTCCACGCCGCATGGCTTTGGCAATAAGTTCAAGAGTGTCCTTCCCCTTGTCCCTGGCCAGGGCAAATACAAAAATCCCTTTACCTGCACGAATCAGTAGATTTTGCTTCACCAGGCGATTCAAACCAGCCTGAAGGGCACGAGGGCTGCTTCAGAGAAAATTTTTGCCAAATCTCTGGCTGTGAAAACATAGCGGCCTTTCTTATCTAATTCAGACAGCCTCTGCATAGCTGTAGACTGGTTCATCTTTATAAGTAGACTCCAAAAACACATAAAGTTGTCTTTTCTATCTACATAATTGCATCCACATTAAGTCTACACAAAAGACACTCTTTAAAGGCTTTTATGTACACTTAAAGCCTGCCTCTAACCATCACGCAATCTTGCCCTGCTTTGTCGACGATAATCTGCCTGATCACCTTATGTCACAACCAAGAGACCAGGCTAACACTTCAAAGTGTGATGACTTTATCCGGTTACAAGAAAGCTCTTCGAATGCTCTGCCTAATACTGAGAAAAGCTCACCATTAGCATTTGTTATTCTTTTGTATGGAGGTCGCCCGAGAGCATTAGGAAATGCTAATTGTCGATATTCTGGAAAGGATGAAACAACATACGACAACAAGTGAATATTGTGTGGAATATTTATAGTAGATATAAAAAAAGGCTATCGAATCATCGATAGCCTTTCTGTATGGTGCCCGGAGCCGGAATCGAACCGGCACGACTGTTAGGTCGGCAGATTTTAAGTCTGCTGTGTCTACCAATTTCACCACCCGGGCGACACGAATAGTCTACCTATTCGAGCCGTAAAAAAACAGGCGCTTAGCCTGTTCTTTCAAGGTTTGGAGGCGAGTACCGGAGTCGAACCGGTCTAAATGGAGTTGCAGTCCACTGCATAACCGCTTTGCTAACTCGCCTTTAATTTGGATCGGGATATTAGACTCGCCCTTGTTATAAAAAGACGACTCCAACCTTCTCGTTCCACACAGATCACTCTGCGTTCAAACTGGAGCGGGAAACGAGACTCGAACTCGCGACCCCAACCTTGGCAAGTTTGTGCTCTACCAACTGAGCTATTCCCGCATTGAAGATAATTTAAGACTTCTTCAAAGTCCGTAGCAGGAAACGAGACTCACTCTTTAACTCTGAGGCGACCCCAACCTTGGCAAGGTTGTGCTCTACCCACTGAGCTATTCCCGCATTGAAGATAATTTAAGACTTCTTCAAAGTCCGTAGCAGGAAACGAGACTCACTCTTTAACTCTGAGGCGACCCCAACCTTGGTAAGGTTGTATTCTACTCACTGAGCTATTCCTGCGCTCATCTTCGTCAGTGCCTGACCCGCTTGGGCTTCGTGTCCGTCGAAGATGCTGCGTAGTTTAAGAATTTTTCGTCTGCTGTCAATAGATTACGGCAACGAATTAGTTTTCAGCCTTAGAGAATGGGGTCAGATCCGGCCATGCGGCACGCAGGTACACATACATGGACCAAAGTGTCAGGATGGAGGAAATGTAAAGCAGCGCCAATCCTGCATACCCAATTATGGATTCCAGAGGCACCGGCGCAAACAACAGCAAGGTAATCGCCATCATTTGGCCAGCCGTTTTTAATTTACCGATCATGTTCACAGCAACACTGGTACGCTTGCCCAACTCTGCCATCCATTCACGTAATGCAGAGATGACGATTTCACGACCGATAATGATCATGGCAGGAATGGTCATCCAGACCGCCCGGAACTCTTCGACCAACAGACAAAGCGCTGTTGCCACCATAATTTTATCCGCTACAGGGTCAAAGAAAGCACCAAAAGGCGTTGTTTGATCCCAGCGTCTGGCCAGGTAGCCATCGAACCAGTCGGTGACTGCGGCTACTGCAAAGATGCCGGCACAGAGGGTGTAACGCATCTCAAGAGGCAGATAAAAAATCAAAACAAGAAATGGAACAAGAACAATGCGCAGCAATGTCAGAATATTGGGAATATTCATAGCAAAAGATTACTAACCATGATGACGGGCAGGAGAAGCCTTAAAGTCTGCAGATGTTTCACTGAACCCGAGCTTAACCTTCTCCAACCCTTTGTATTCGTGTGTGAAAAACAGTCCGGTACGATCATACCGCTACTCTCTTGATCTAAAAAAGCGCAGGCATTGAGGGAGTCGGTACAGGCTGTCATTAAAAATTTATTACAGGCGCATAAGTTACACAGTCAAGGGGCAGAGTACAAACTATGATCCATGCAAGTGAGTATGAATCTGTTCTGCCAGTTTCTGGCTGATTCCTTCTACCTTAGCCAGTTCATCGACCGGTGCATTGATCACGCCATGGCGACCACCAAAAAATTTGAGTAATGCAGACCGCCGCTTTGCACCTACACCGGGAATATCTTCCAGTGTTGAACGTTTTCTGGCCGCATTGCGCTTTTGCCTATGACCGGTAATGGCAAAGCGATGTGCCTCGTCGCGAATGTGCTGAATGAGCAGCAGTGCCCCATCCTTTTCCATAGCAGGCAGTTCTTTACCCTGATAGATCAGGGTTTCCAAGCCCGGCTTTCTGGATACCCCTTTTGCCACGCCTAATAAAGGAATATGTTGCAGCGAAAGCTCATACATGACCTCTTCAGCCATACTCAGCTGGCCTTTACCCCCATCGATGAGAATCAGGTCCGGTGTGTTTTCCGGATGCTCCGCCAGGCTCTGATAGCGCTTATGCAGGGCTTTTTTCATGGCCGCGTAATCATCGCCCGGAGTAATACCGGTAATGTTAAAGCGCCGATACTGACTTTTATCCGGGCCTTCCTGATTGAATACGACACACGAAGCCACCGTAGCCTCACCCATGGTGTGACTGATGTCGAAACACTCGAAGCGCTTGAGCGGCTCTTTTATCTTCAACAACTGACCCAGTTGCTCGGTTCGCTTGCGTTGATGGGTTTTACCCGCCAGTTCGGTCTGCAAACTCATCACCGCATTTTTTTCTGCCAGTTTCAGCCAGTCCTGACGCTCACCCCGAACTTTATTTTTTACTTTTACGTTTTTACCTGACACCTGACTGATAGCCTGCTCCAGAACACCTTCGTCGGTCATGACCATCGGCAGAATAATTTCGGACGGAAAGTTTCGGCTATGAGCCAGCTTGATGTAGAACTGAGCAAGAAACTCTGAAAGATTGTCCTCTGCCTGGTTATCCAATCTGAAGTTAGGAAAATAACTTTTGTGTCCGAGCAATTGACCGTCTCGCACAAACAACACGGCAAAACAGCTTTTTCCCATCTGCTGGCTGTATCCGACAATATCCGCATCGCCCGTACTACGTGTGACTGACTGCTGCTCCTGTACATGCCTGAGCTGGCTGATTTGATCACGAATTTCAGCCGCTTGTTCAAACCTGAGTTCTTCCGATTCTTTTTCCATTCTTTTGATCAGACGTCGAATCAACTGCTGACTTTTGCCTTCCAGAAACTGCCGGGTATCCTGCACGTCCTGTAAATATTCTTCTTCGTTGACCAGATTCACGCAGGGCGCTTTACATCGATGAATCTGATGCTGCAAACAGGGACGACTCCGATTGCGAAAATAACTGTTCTCGCACTGCCTGACCTTGAAGACTTTTTGCAGTAAATTCAGGCTTTCCTTCACTGCACCGCCGCTGGGGTAAGGCCCAAAGAACAACCCTTTTTTGCTTTTGCTGCGGCCTCTTTGATAATCAACGCGAGGGTATTCATCTTCAACGGACAGATAAATAAACGGGTAAGACTTGTCGTCTCTCAGGAGAATATTGTAGGGAGGTTTCCGGTCTTTAATCAGATTCTGTTCCAGCAGTAAGGCCTCCAACTCCGAGTTGGTGATGGTGACCTCTATACTGTGAATCTTGCTGACCAGTGCCATAGTTTTGGTGGTCAGACCAGTAGGACGAAAATAGCTGGACAGGCGATTTTTGAGATTTTTCGCCTTCCCTATATAAAGGGTATTACCCAGTTCGTCTCTCATGTCATAGACACCTGGTTGTTTAGGTGCCTTTTTCAGAAAAGCCTGGTGGTCGAAGCGCTCTTGATCTTCACCCTGAGCCGTTGAGCCTGTCATGAATTACAAATACTGTCGGTTGATTTCGCACAGTATACTGACAAATATGCTCTCAGACCTACTCTTTCGTCTCTTCAACCCCGTACCAGACTTCAGGCTGACACTACGTCTTGCCCGGCTTCAATCAAACTGTGACGGATTGCCAGATGCGTCAGTTCAACATCGCTGTTGATCTGCAGCTTTTCAAAAATACGATAACGATAACTGTTCACTGTTTTGGTACTCAGACATAACTTGTCAGAAATGGTCTGTACCTTTTCACAATTCACAATCATCAGGGTAATCTGCATTTCCCGGCTGGACAGTTTTTCAAAGGGGGAACCAGAAGAAGGCTGCAAGGACTTAAGGGCCATTTGTTGAGCAATATCCGGACTGATATAACGCTTACCAATGGCGACCGCTTTAATGGCACTGACCATTTCGTCGATACTGATCCCTTTGGTAACATACCCGGCTGCACCGGCTTCCATCAGCTTGGTAGGATACAACTCATCATTACAGACCGTCACAGCAATGACCTGTACATCAGGAAATGACTGACTTATCTTGCGGGTAGCCTCCAGTCCGCCAATACCTGGCATCCGGACATCCATTAATACAACCTGGGGCTGCAAGCTACGACACTTCTCTATCGCCTCTTCCCCACTGCAGGCTTCACCAACGATGATCAGTTCCTGTATATCAGAGAGCATACGGGATAAACCCGTTCTCACCAGATCATGATCGTCTGCAATCAGTACGCGAATCATGACAAACTCCAACCTGCATCTTTATGGTTATTATTTTCCTAACCCATCTTGTACCGGGTACATATTACTTCCCTGATGGTAAATCACTCCAATGTGATCACTCAGAAAAAAGCCTGTCGACGATAAGAATCAGACTACAGGCTTGTCAGCTACCGACCAGACGTCAATCAGGCCGATAGCAATACATCACTCTATTATCAGAGCTTGCCTTCCAGTTCAGGAACGGCTTCGAACAGATCTGCTACCAGACCATAGTCGGCTACCTGGAAGATAGGAGCTTCTTCATCTTTGTTGATAGCAACAATGACTTTAGAGTCTTTCATACCTGCCAGATGCTGAATGGCACCGGAAATACCTACAGCAACATACAGATTAGGAGCGACAATCTTACCTGTCTGACCTACCTGCATATCGTTAGGTACAAAGCCTGCATCGACAGCAGCGCGGGATGCACCCACTGCAGCGCCCAGTTTGTCGGCCAGCTTGTACAGGATTTCGAAGTTTTCTCCGTTCCCCATACCACGGCCACCGGAAACTACAATTTCAGCACCACCCAGCTCAGGACGGTCAGACTTCGCCATTTCTTCACTCACAAAGGAAGAAATACCGGCATCATGAGCACCGTCCAGCTGTTCTACCACTGCACTGCCACCGGTAGCGGCGACAGGATCAAAACCCGTACTACGAACAGTGATAACCTTAACCGGCGCACTGCTCTGTACGGTAGCAATAGCGTTACCGGCATAGATTGGGCGGGCAAAAGTATCAGGGCTGTCTACACGAATGATGTCAGAGATCTGATCAACATCCAGCAGAGCCGCTACACGAGGCAGGTAGTTTTTGCCACTGGTGCTGGCAGAAGTCAGGATGTGGCTATAGCCTTTACCCAGCTCAGCCACCAACAGGCTGACATTTTCAGCCAGTTGATGGTCGTAAGCTGCGTTGTCGGCGACCAGAACCTTGCTGACACCTTCAACGGCTGCAGCAGCTTCTGCTACAGAGCCGCAACCAGAACCTACTACCAGCAGGTGAACGTCATCACCCATCTGGCGAGCTGCAGCTACGGTATTCAGAGTGGCTGCGCCCAGGGCTGCATTATCATGTTCTGCAACTACGAGAATAGCCATTAGATTACCTTCGCTTCAGTTTTCAGTTTTTCGATCAGCTCATCAACACTGCCCACTTTGATACCAGCGCTGCGTTCTGCAGGCGGTACAACTTTGAGAGTGGTCAGACTGGAAGCTACTTCAACACCTAGATCAGCGGGGTTCTTGGTGACCAGAGGCTTACGCTTGGCCTTCATGATGTTGGGCAGGGAAGCATAACGAGGCTCGTTCAAGCGCAGGTCCGTAGTAACAATGGCTGGCAATGACAGGGAAACTGTCTGCAAACCGCCGTCTACTTCACGGGTCACACTGGCCTTGCCGTCTTCGACGGTCAGCTCAGAAGCAAATGTTCCTTGTGGTAGACCAGCCAGAGCGGCCAGCATTTGTCCGGTCTGATTGTTGTCACTGTCGATGGCCTGCTTACCCAGGATCACCAGGTCAGGTTTTTCTTCATCAACAATGGCTTTCAGAAGTTTGGCTACAGTAAGAGAACCGAGTTTTTCATCTGTTTCAACAAGAATGCCACGGTCAGCGCCCAGAGCCAGAGCGGTACGTATCTGCTCCTGACACTCTTTGGTACCGAGGGAAACAGCAACGATTTCAGTGGCGACACCTTTCTCTTTCAGTCTCACTGCTTCTTCAACAGCGATTTCACAGAAAGGGTTGATGGCCATTTTTACGTTCGTCAGATCGACATCACTATGGTCCGCCTTTACACGAACCTTGACGTTATAGTCGATGACTCTCTTGACTGCTACAAGTATTTTCATGGGTTCGCAGCCTTCCTTATTTATACTATGACTGGATACTTGGTTGTGAAGCAGGGCATGAAATCTCCGAAAACATCGCGCGGAGCATCAATTGTTATCATTGTTTCACAGCGCTGCGTGTGGGCAGTCTACCAGCACGTCAATAAGGGTTCAAACCTATGTTTAAGATTGATGATTATCAAATAGGCGTAACGAACTATGTGTCTGACCAGTGCCTTTCATTAGAATATCCAACCATTACGGAGCCCTGGGTATCTGTGAGTGCAAGTCATGATACCGATAAAACACTGGCTATTTTTTTGTAGAATGCAGTGGCATCGTTAATTTCCTTGCTTAGATTCTCGAAAAAAAAGCCTGGAAAAAACAGGTGTCTTATTTGCGATAAACGTTTCTGCCAGGAGCCTGACTCGACTTAATTGCCCGGATCACACTGGCTCCAATACAGCGAATACTGGCCATTTCCGTTTGAGCCGGTATAATGCAGAAAAAATTCAAACAACTGTTTGATTTCCATACCAAAAGATTCTTCTGCATTTTATGCCCTGAATGATGAGAATAATGGGGCCTGAGATGTTCAGAATAAAGAACATTGTATGAAAATCTTCATGTGATAACCCGGCTGAGGGAGGGGATCCATCATGGAACGCGAGTCTATGCCATTTGACGTGGTCATTGTGGGTGCTGGACCATCTGGTTTGTCTGCCGCATGTCGTCTTATGCAGCTGTCACAGGAAACAGGTCAAGAACTCTCTGTCTGTGTCGTCGAAAAAGGTTCTGAAGTCGGAGCCCATATTCTTTCCGGTGCTGTTTTCGAGCCCACCGCACTGAATGAACTGTTTCCGGATTGGAAAGAGAAAGGCGCACCACTTAATACCGAAGTCGTATCCGATGATATTTATTGGCTGAGTTCCCAGGAAAAAGCCATGAAAGTGCCTGGTGCTTTTGTACCTAAGACCATGCACAACGAAGGCAACTACATCATCAGTCTGGGCAATCTTTGTCGCTGGCTGGCTGAACAGGCAGAAAGTCTGGGCGTAGAAGTTTTCCCTGGCTTTGCTGCCAACGAAGTGCTTTTTAACGAAGACGGTAGCGTGAAAGGCATTGCTACGGGTGATATGGGTATCTCTGCCGACGGCGAGAAGAAAGACAGTTACATGCCCGGTATGGAACTGCATGCCAAGTACACCCTATTCTCTGAAGGTTGCCGTGGCCAGCTAGGTAAAGAGTTGATCAGTCGTTTTAATCTGGACGAAGGCAAAGATCCCCAGCACTACGGCATTGGCATCAAGGAACTCTGGGATATTGCTCCGGAAAATCACTCCGAAGGTCTGGTAGTTCATACTGCTGGTTGGCCTCTGACGGAAAGTGGTTCAACCGGTGGCGGCTTCCTTTACCATATTGAAAACAATCAGGTCGCTCTGGGTCTGATTACCGATTTGAGTTACTCCAACCCGCACGTCAGCCCTTTTGAAGAGCTCCAGCGTTACAAGCAGAGCCCAACCATCAAAAAGTACCTTGAAGGTGGCAAGCGTGTTTCTTACGGTGCCCGTGCTCTGGCCAAAGGTGGCCCGCAATCTTTACCGAAAATGACCTTTGTAGGCGGAATGCTGATTGGTTGTGATGCCGGTACTATGAACGGTGCAAAGATTAAGGGTTCTCACACGGCCATGAAGTCAGGCATGCTGGCTGCCGAAGAAGTCTTTAAATCCATCAGCAGTGGTTCTGAAGGCGGCGAAGATCTCACTTCATACGCTCAGGCCTTTGAAAACTCCTGGCTGGGTGCTGAGCTGCAGGCCCAGAGAAACTTTGGCCCGGCTATGCATAAATGGGGCAACTTTATTGGCGCCGGTTTTGCCTTTGTTGACCAGAATATCTTTGGTGGCAAACTGCCGTTTACCCTGCGCGATAAAACACCGGATTACGCCACACTGAAGCCCGCATCGCAGAGTAAAAAAATCGATTATCCCAAACCAGACGGTGTCATCAGCTTTGATCGTTTAGGTTCCGTGTTTTTGTCCAACACCAACCATGAAGAAGATCAGCCTTGCCACCTGAAACTGGCAGATGCTTCCATTCCACTGAAAGATAATCTGTCCCAATACGATGAGCCTGCTCAACGTTACTGCCCGGCTGGTGTCTATGAAATTGTGGAAGACGAAACATCGGGTGAACAGCGCTTCCAGATCAACAGTCAAAACTGTGTTCACTGTAAGACCTGTGACATTAAGGACCCTGCCCAAAACATTACCTGGGTAGCTCCAGAAGGTACTGGTGGACCCAACTACCCGAACATGTAATCTTGTAGACTGTAAAAAAGGAGCCTTATTGGCTCCTTTTTTATGGGATAGACCTGATGTCTGTGTATGCCCCTTTTCTAAGCCGACCGTTTCAGTCATAGCGTTTTTCATCTGAGATACTTGAACAGAATGACAAGGAGGAAGTTCTATACACTTTTTTGAATCATTTAGACGTAAACGGTCAGGTAAAGTCAGTGGAATGGGCGTCACCACTTCTTATCTTGGGGTCACGCTCCTATACAACCATTTTGGAACAAGCTACTACACACTCTATGCTGTCATGTCGATTGTCACTACTTCTGTAATAGTCGGCATCGTGATATTCAGAGAATCATTGAATATCTGGCACATCTTTGCCTCAATAGCGGCCGTTGCTGCTATTTTTCTTTTTCATCTCGGAAGCAAAGTAAACGGTCGATTCTAGTGTTGAATCGACATGACTGGCATGCAGAAGATTAGAGTGACTGGATACGGTTTTTTAACAAAGCCAAGAAACCATCGACGTTCACATCCGTCAAACTCAGAACCTTGCCGTCCTCCTTCCATTCAGGCACCGATTGCCCTTCCCTGTCGCCACAGACTTCCACCCTGACATCACAACGTTTTTCGGTAAACAGCTCAGGGGCAATCAGCCAGGCAACAATACAGGGATCGTGCAACCCTCCTCCACTACCTGAGCGATAGGCACTCAGCATTTCATAGACCGCTTTACAGACCGGAGTGTCCAGACTTCGAATAGCGTCCAGCCAGGATGCTACCACCTCAGTCTGTCTGGTCACATCCAAAGGGCTCATTACTATGGGTAAGCCAGAATCAAAGACTTTGGCTGCAGCATGAGGATCCGTGTAAAAATTAAACTCTGCAACCGGAGATGTATTGCCACTGCTTTCCAGAGCCCCTCCCATCAAAACCACCTGCTTTATTCCCTCTTTGATCTCTGGGCACAGGATCAGTGCGGTAGCAAGATTAGTCAACGGACCCAGCATACACAGAGTCATGGGCGAGTTTTTATGATTCAGCGCCTGCTCAATGATAAAGTCGACACTGTGCTGGGTACTTTTTGGAACATCCACTCTGGGCCAGCTCATCCCAAGTCCATCACGACCATGAATGGAATGAGTCACCTGCAAAGGTTTCAGGATCGGGGCTGAACAACCCGAATAAATCGGGGTCATCCTGCTGGCCAGTTGTCTGAGACGATGAGCATTCAAATAGCACTGCTCAAGTTCCACGTTGCCAGCCACTGTCGTAATACCCAAAACATTGAGTTCAGGGCTCGCCCAGGCGAGCAACAAAGCAACGGCATCATCAATCCCGGGGTCGGTATCGATAATGACTGACAAGGGTTTGGCCATCAGTGATCTCCAAGGGTACCCAAAGAAAATGACTGCCCCTGACTGTTGATAGTCAGCTCAACACCCTTATCTGTTGATTTTTCTTCAGCCATTTCTATTAACTGGTAGAAAACATTGCGGTGGACAAGGGCATCCAGCTGAGCTCTGACCCTGATATAAGGAGAAGGCTCTCCGGTTGACGGGTCAACCTCTACCCATAAAGGATGTTCCTGATCGAGAACCACTTCATCGCCAACATTGGTCATGAATATCAGCCCATCGCCTTTGTGTTCCACCGAAACGGCAACAAAGGGGGCGTCTTCCACCTGAATTCTAACTTTCTCAACCGGCGTCACCAGGTAAAAACAGTTGTCATCATCATGTCTGAGAATGGTTGAAAAAAGTTTAACCATGGATTCTCTGGCTATAGGTGACCCCATATACAGCCAGCTGCCATCCCGGCATATTTTCATATCAAGATCCCCGCAGAAGTCGGGGTTCCACAAATGGATAGGAGGCAATCCCTTCTGCTTGTGGAGAGGCTTGAGGCTCTCGGCCAGCTTTGTGGGTGAAACGGGTTGATCACTCATAATTCGGACCCTCTGCCTGTTGTCATTGTTCTGGCGAAAAATCGGCGGTGCGATGAAACATTGGTGCAACACAGCCATTATATCGTCTGTATAAGGAGACCGCTGATTTATCTCTATCCAGTGCTGAATGGATTCAGTGTAAGAATAGAGCCTGTAGCGAGCCACCGATCATCTTATCAGGGATATGGCCGATGTTACTCTTTATAGGAAAATCGTTTGAAAATGTCATTATCTCAGGATACCGGGCATTTTCAGGATCCAGGGAGAGCGGCAGTTTCCGCTTAAAGCTGTTTGAGACAGTTAAAGACCAACAGGGAAGAATCATGCAGCTCGTCAAGTCACTCGCTGGCTTACTCACCAACTGGCTCATGCAAGAGCCCGAAGACAGCCCACGTCATCTTTGTGATTTCGAACGTATCCGCCACGAACTCAAACCCTGTGACGTCATACTCGTTGAAGGAAAATCACGAGTCAGCAATGTGATCAAGCAGATTACCCAGAGTCCCTGGTCCCATGCCATGTTATATATTGGCCGTCTGCATGATATAGAAGATGACCGCATTCGCCAGACCGTAAAAGAATCTTATCAGGGTTCCCCTGACGATCAGTTAATCATAGAAAGCGAACTGGGCTTCGGAACTGTTGTGCACCCTTTAAGCCGCTATGAAGGCGAACACCTGAGAATCTGTCGTCCCAACGGTCTGAATTATTCTGACAGCCAACAAGTTATTCATTACGCAGTCAGCCGACTGGGACTGGATTATAACGTTCGCCATGTTCTGGATCTGGCTCGGTTCTTTTTCCCCTACTCCATTATGCCCAGACGCTGGCGATCCTCTCTTTTTCAACACTCGCCGGGGGATGAGACCAAAACAGTCTGCTCCAGCATGATTGCTGAAGCTTTCAGCTTTATACACTTCCCTATTCTACCGCTGGTAAAACTGGATGGAGAAAACGGTGTTCAGTTATTTCAGCGCAACCCCAAGCTTTGTACCCCCAGTGACTTTGACTATTCCCCCTACTTTCAGATCATTAAATACCCCTTCCTGGATTACACCCACCACTCGGATTACAAGTTACTTCCCTGGCATGGCCATGGTGCACTCGAAGGCCGCGAAGGCGATCTTTACATCACCCCTGATAAGATGAAAGAGCTGCAGCAGATGGGATTAAACGGTGGGGTCGATTCCGAAAACCTGGGCAATCGAAACACTCTGAACTGATGCAGGGGTCGCTAAAACCCGATCAAAACTGTCATCGAGCGTAACAGTAAATCTGATTATTCTGAATTGATCTTATAACTCAGTGGACGCATTAAGATTCTGCACCATAATTACACGTGCTGATTCGGTCGACTTCCCCCTACGGCCAATCAGCCTGGGTCAGTAATATGACCTTGGTACTTGGATTGTGTACCTATGTTTCACTCCTAATGGTCTTAGCCCGCGCACTCTTCCCCCAGAGGCGCGGGTTTCTTTTTGCTTGTAATTTCTTTGTACGCCACGACTATCAAGGTTTTTGTCAGTATTGAAGTCACTGGCACGCATGTTTATACCTTGAGCATTGGGTGGCATATAGTCGCCAATTTTGTTCTCATTTCTCCCCAAATTCTCCCCATTTGACACTCACAATAAGTACCAGAAAATCCGGTGCTTAATTTGAGTACCAGTTCTGGAGGCTCTATGGCAACTTTTCAAAACAGAACCGGTGCTGATGGCACCCGAAGAGTCAAGGCTATTGCCCGAGTCTGGCTCAATGGCAAACAAGTGAACAAGATTAAAACGTTTTCTGAAAAAGACGGTGATGATTATGAACAGGAAGCCAGAGGATGGGCAGAACAGGTAGAGAACAACCTGAAAGCCGAGAAAGCCAGACTGCTCTATCAGTCAACAGCAGGTGCATCCGCTCTTGAGCAAGGCACAGAACTGAAGCTCAATATAACCCCGTTACAAGGCAAAACGCTGGGGGATTACCTGATCCAACTCAAAGAGGCAACTGAACAGCTCTACTCCCAGTTTGGGCATATAGAACTGGGTAAATCTGTGCAAATAAACACCAATCAAGTCTGGAAATACATCATGAGCCGATACGAGGTGAAGGCAAGCAAGCAGCAGATAGAGTCTGAACTTCAGCTTCTCCGGGATTTGATTCTACAGCTAAATCCCAGCCAAAAAACAGATATTGTCGGCTTGGCACTTCAGGCAGCTCAGGCGGATGGTGCAGATTTTCCGCCTGACTGACTATTACTCCTGTACTTTCGAGTCAAAACTAGAATCGTACAAGGTTCCCCTTAAAGGAAGCTTAAAGCTGTTCAAATTGTGACAACATGCCGATAAATAATTAATCGTCATAAACAGCGTGATCAATTTGCCATGAATAGCAACCATTCCGGCCTTTCAGAGCAAGAAACCCATCGACTTCATAGCATCAGCCAGAAATTACCTGATAAATCCATCGATGAGTTACGGATACTTCATAAAAATGCAGTGAGTAAACTGGAGAATCCATCATCACGGCGTATGGCCGCCGCTCTTCTGGATGCAGTGGAAAGTGAACTGGAACGCAGAAACATTCCGGGAATGATCGCTACGTTCGAAAAGCGTTATCCCGGTGGCTTCTATGGAGACCTTCAGGCTGAAGAAGAGCGGAATTACAAGGTGAATGCTTGCCAACAGTTCCAGCTGCTACTTGGCAAGCCAGAGTTTGAACAACTTATTAGCTCTGAACAGTACGATGAACTGTATGAGAGAGTCGCTCGACTGGTCAGCCTGACAAACTTTATCCAAGGTAGCTTTGAGAAACCCATACTGCTCGACACTATCAAGGAAAATCAGTCTCTGTTCATGAACGGGTTATACCAATTTTTATGGAGTGAAGACGACTTACACCATCGATTCGATCATTTTGTTTTGCTTCTTGAAAAAATGGGTTTAAAAAAATGGACATACATCACCTATTTTCTGTTTCTGTCTGATCCTGAGCAACATATGTTTGTTAAGCCAGAAATGCTAAAGAGAAGTCTGGATATTTCAGGCTACCCTGTTCGATACGACTCGACTCCTTCTTTTGAGCTGTATGACCAGATTTTAAATTTCAGTCGTTGGCTTAAGAGCAAAATCAGCGCACTAAAGCCCCGTGACATGATCGATGTTCATTCGTTTATGTGGCATATGGCTCCAACCGGAAAACATCGTCAAGAATGATCAGTTGATATGGACATTACCACGATAACGGATGCTAAAGATGCTCTGTTGAGAGCATGGCCTATGATTCAGGAAGAGTGCCTTCAGGTGCTTGGCTCTGAGCTTCACTATCAGGCTATGCTTTATCATTGCCTACGTACAGCCGGAGCGGTGCCGATTGATCAGCTTGGCATGAATGTCAAAATATGGATTTCAAACCCGGTCTCATCGCTATTTCATGGCCAATGAAAATATTATGAAGCCAATACTGCCTGTTGCCGCTGTAGCCAACGTCAGCCTGTTCAAAATGACGCCCTGTCACTTCGATTTCAGTGCCATCAAGAAATACCGGCAAGTAGTCTTT
>NZ_JBPCXO010000203.1:0-28734 GCF_051008435.1 Endozoicomonas sp.
GCGGAACAATTATGAACACAAGCTGATGCTGTAGATTAGACTGCAAAGTGTATGAAAACTGTACTCTCTTACCAAAAGTACAGCCTGCTCGCTCATTACCTCAAAGTTAAGCGGGACTTAAGGTAAAAGACGAGGCTAATGCGTTTGCGATGGAGCATACGATACCTGCAGAGGGTGAAACAGTTTCGGCCCATCAGATTCAGGGAGAACTTGCGGATTACCTTCGTTCAAAGTCGATCAATGAGGTGATGGTAACAGGCTGTTTTGACGGCACCTGTGTCATGCAAACGGTTATGGGGGCTCTGGAATCGGGTTTTGGTATGTCAGTGGATAGAGACCTGAATATTATTGAGAATTTGAAGTCAATTAGCAGGGCTTTTTCTTCGCCCGAAGAGCAAGCAAGCGCTCTTGAGAAGCAGTGGCTGGATCTACAGAAAAAGTTCCCAAAACTGAAAATCGTCAAACCGGCTGAATCCAAGGCCTGTTCTCAAGATTGAGTGATTAGCTGTAGAGTTGCTCCTCAGTATGATTAAGAAGAGCTATGCGTTTTTTGTGGCATCAAAACGCTCTATTCATCAGCAATGAGTCGTTTTCCGAGACTAACCGTATCATCGACTCCATAGCCAAGAGATTGATAGAACTCAATCACACCTACATTACTGGAGCGAACCTGTAAGTTAATTTTGGGGCAGCCCTTTGCGATCAACAGTGACTCGAGATGTTCCATAAGGCGTGCGCCAAAGCCATGATTCTGAACTTCAGGATCAACAGCCAGGTAGTTGACCCAGCCCCTGTGTCCTTCGTAGCCGCCCATTGCAGAAGCTATGACTTTGTTTTCCAGTGTACCGACCAGAAATAGATCCCTGCCAACGGCCAGTTTGCGCTGTATATCCAATTGCGGATCGTTCCAGGGCACAGTCAGTCCGCACTCTTTCCAAAGCTGAATAACGGCTGTTTCGTCGTTTATTTCAAAGGGTCTGATTTTCATGGTGCTGTTTTATTGGCTTAGGATTGTTTTTCCAGTAGATCCGGTCTGATTCTGGCCATCTGATGTGTGCTTCCGTACTGACCTCTTCGAAAGCAGTCAAAGCGGGAGGTACCTTCAATTTCGAAGCCGTACTTTTTATACAGGGCAATAGCGTGTTCGTTTTCAGTGAAAACACCCAGCTCAATTCGAACAATATTAAGCCAGTTATCACAGAGCTGAATCATTTCATCGACCAGACGTGAGCCTATTCCCTGACCCTGAAAATCAGGATGAACACTGATGCCAAAGGAGGCAACGTGCTTTTTACGTGGTTTGCTGGACATATGGATGCCAAGATGGCCTGCCACCTTGCTGTCTACTTCAGCAATCAACTGAACCGATTCATTGCTGCGAGACTGGAACAGTTGTTTCCAGTGATCAGAGTGGTTGTAAGGAATCTGTGAGGTGTTCTCCACCAGATCCTCATATTCAAACATTTCTGCGATATGAGGAAAGTCTCCATCTTCCAAGTGTCGTATTTTTATTTCCATGGTCTCTACTGCTATATGACAACCTCAAAACCGCAGTATTCTCTACCTGAATGCGCTATGCAAGTCGTATGACTGAGTGTTACTCGAGGTGGGTGATATGAGATTGAATGTAGGGAAAGGTAACAAAGTTCAATGCAGTGTACTTTTGTTCTAAAAAGTTACAAGTGCGGGAAATACCTACCACCAAGGCTTGCAGAGTAGAATGTTAAAGTTGGCACGGGCTTTGTATACATGATCAGCGCAAAGAACAAGGCCGATAAGAATAATAAAAACGGGCTGCTTTTCGACCGAGAATAATAAGAAAAAGGGGTCGGAGCTCCAGGTAGTCAGGTTTTGGGTTCTCTCAGAGTTCAAAAAACCTGTCTATCTGGTTTTTTTTGTTCTTATGATTAAATGTCGGAAATTCGCCGATAACTGCCTCACAGTTACAGGTTCTGATACGGAAGAAAAAAGCTAAGCAGTGGTTCATGAGAAATAATCATGCCGCTTGTCTTGATATCAATGTCAAAGGGGTTGTATCTCCCGATTTTCGCGATATCTTTAATGATATTGTACTCATTGCTTCTGGAGCTATTTGAGATACAATCAGCTTAGCTTTAAGTTATGTCTTATATTTATGTCTTGCGTTTCGAAGTTCCATAGTTGTAGTACTTCCTGATAAATCATAAGTAGTAGCGATGCTTTCAGCTAAGCGGTCATAAAGAGTGACCATCCTATTTTTGTTCAATTTCAGGAATTGATTATGTCTGCTTCTACTGGAACAGTTAAGTGGTTCAACGAATCCAAAGGCTACGGCTTCATCAGCCAGGACTCTGGTCCTGACGTTTTCGCTCATTTCAGAGCTATCGTTGGTGATGGCTTCAAAACACTGGTTGAAGGCCAGCGTGTTAAGTTCGAAGTAACTCAGGGCGCTAAAGGTCCTCAGGCTGAGAACATCGAAGTAATCGACTGATTTCTCATCACCGCCTGAACAGGCAGTGAATAAAAAAGCAGCGCTTTGCGCTGCTTTTTTCGTTTAGACGATCTCTTTGATAAGCCTGGCTACCAGCATGACGAGTATGAGGATAATGGCGATTCTTGATAGTTTCGACTGTTTCTCCCAGCTCATGGGTTTACCGAATCGCTCTGTGGCCATGACCACCACAGCCAGCGCAATAAATAAAAGAAACAGTATCTTCAATAATTCCATGATTTTTTTCGCTATGGGCATTTTTTCGCTATGGGCATTTTTTCGCTATGGGCAATTGGATTCGTCTGCCTGCTTGATGGTCTGGTAACCTCCCCAGACTCTGGTCACTGTTGTCAGGATACAGATCGCAGCAAAAATTGCAGCCATAATCGGGAAATACTGGGGAAACAAGCAAAAGAGTACAAAAATAGCGATGGTTTCTGTTCCTTCAGCCAGCCCATTCAGATAGTAAAATGACTTATGGCTGAAGTTAGGATCACAGAGGCCTTTCTTTTCCGCCATGATCGCATAAGCCAAAAAGCTGGAGCCGGTGCCCATAAAGGTGAAAATCAGCAGGCTGGCCATCAGAGCATTTCTTTCCGGGTCGGCAAAGGCAAAGCCCAGCACGATGGCGGAATAAAAAATAAAATCCAAAGTGATGTCCAGATAACCACCGGCATCGGTGGCATGAGTTATCCGGGCCAGGGCACCATCCAAACCGTCCATTACACGGTTGCAGAGAATGGCCGCCAGAGCGGGTAAATAAAGCTCAAATGCCAGTAAAGGCAGGGCTGCCAGTCCGATCAGGAAACCAGTCAGAGTTACCTGGTCGGCGCGAACGCCCATTTTTTTCAGTGGGCGGGCAAGAAGGTTCAGAGGGGATCTGATCCAGAGGGAAGTCCAGCGATCAAGCATTATGGTGTCATGTTGTCTGTATGAAAGGCAGGCTATCATACCTTGATCGTGCCTTAAGAGTCGAAACGTTGCTGTTTCAGCCCCCGCAGGCAGCTGTTTGTGAAGGTAGGTGGGCTTGTGTATAGTCCAGCCGATTCTATTTATATTACCTATGAGTTGCCAGGTGGCCATTGGAACTACCAGTAAGGGTATAGGTCTAAAAAGCACTTGATATCGGATTCAATCAGGATAAAAAGTTATGCCAGATCCTCGTTCTATTTTTCAGGGAGTCAAACCGCCAGGTAATATGAAGGTGGTGCGCCATGACCCTGCCAGAGAGCGCAAGATCCGGATTATCGTAGTCATGGCATTTATTCTGGTGACAGCCCTTTCCTACTACCTTGGCGGACGGATTTCAGATACTGAAGCAGCCAGGCTCAAGCGCGAGAACTCTGAGCTCAGGAGCCAGACGAAAGGCCTGGAGGGGGAGAAAGAGACACTCAAGCAGAAGTTGGTCATTCTGGAAAGAACCAGCAAGGTGGATCGAGAAGCGGCAAACAGTGTCCGCACGGTTATCCGGGACCTGGAAGATGAGAAAGCCCTGCTGACCAAGGATCTGTCATTTTATAAGAGTATTCTTGCTCCTGAAGACAGTGCTGAAGGCATCAGGCTTCACGCGTTTGATTTGTTGCCGGGTGAAGAGAAAAACCAGTATCGCTTCCGAATGGTGGTCTCTCAGGTAGCCAGAGATAACCCTTTTTTGAAGGGTTCTTTGACAGTCTCTGTAAAGGGCGTCAGAGAAGGCAACAAAGAGTCTCTGTCATTGCTTGAGCTGGCTGGTATGGAAAAATCAAAGGCACTGGGCTTCCGTTATTTTCAATCGTTTCCCGATAACCGAGATTACCTGAGTCTGACGTTACCTGAAGGTTTTAAGCCTGAAAAGGTGTTGGTCAGCATCAAGGTGAAAAATGGAGCTGCGCGCAGTCTGACCAGTGTTCTCGACTGGCAGGAAGAGCTGGAAGCTGATATGAAAAAAGAACTGACTGACAATGAAGCCGTGGGGGAACCCAGTTGAGGGTTTTCCAGTAGTTGACTGCTTTACTGGGTTACTTGGATAATGGCTTCAGTTATTATTAAAGTTATACAGACAGTTTCCTGGAGTGCCGGGTTCTGAGAGTGGATAGAGATAGCGTGGTTGCCTGAAGCAATCAGGTAACACGGGAGGATAAATGAGCGCAGTAGTGGAAACGGTAATGCCGGACCCGATCGTACTGACGGGCAACGCCGCCAATAAAGTCAATCAGCTCATGGAAGATGAAGACAACAAGTCCCTGAGACTTCGCGTCTACGTGACGGGTGGTGGTTGTTCAGGTTTTCAGTATGGCTTCAAGTTTGATGATCAGGTAGCGGATGACGATACTCTGGTCAAAAAGCAGGGAGCTGAAATGGTTGTGGATTCACTGAGTTACCAGTATCTGGTAGGTGCTGAGGTGGATTATGAAGAAGGACTGGAAGGCTCCAGGTTCCTGGTGAAAAATCCCAATGCTAAGGCCACGTGCGGCTGCGGTTCTTCTTTTTCCATCTAAGAATTCTCCAAATTTGGGCGGTCATCAACCGCCCAGATACCCTTCTGTCAACTCAATGTCTGAGTTGGAAATCAAAGGAACGATCAGTCTTCTTCTCATTGCAGTGTTGGGCAACTGTGAACTGTGTAATTCTGAAGCGGGATCTGATCACGTTATAAATCAGTAATGTGTGAACTGGTTCACATAATTGCATTATCGGGTTGAGTGATCATTTCAAGGTCAGTAATCTAATTGTAAAGAAAACGACAGGGTTTCTTTTTAACAAAATGTAACCGGTTACATCTGGTCGTGTTTTGTTGGAATAAAGGGGCTTTCTGCAAGCAGTCGCAGCCATGAGCTTGATTGAAAATAGCCATGAGCTTGATTGAAAATAGCCTTGAGCTTGATAAACAATAACAATAAAAAAGGAATGCGGATGAAGACGTTAAAAAAATGTCTGGTAGCTGCCGGTGTGGGTCTTAGTGTGGCAGTCACCAGCTTCTCAGCTGCGGCTGATGTCACTCTGAAGCTCTGGACATGGCGTGAGCAGGAAAAGCCACTTTGGGAAGAAGTGTCAAAGCGTCTTGAAGGTGTCGACATCAAGGTTGAAGTGACTGATGCCCAGCAATACAACTCCCGACTGAATGTTGCCCTGCAAAATGGTGGTCCTGATCTTTTCCAGGGGCGTCCTGGTGCTTCTTTCCTGGATCAATATGTCAAAGCCGGTATTGTTAAACCTATTCCTGAAAGTGTTGATCTGAGTGGTCTGGCACAGGGCGTTATGAATGCCGGTCAGGCATCAGACGGCAAAACCTACGGTGTACCTTTTGCGGTTCAGACCATCCAGATTCTCTATAACAAGAAGCTGTTCCGTGAGCTGGGCATCAAAGAACCTACTAATCAGGCTGAATTTACTGAAGCCATGAAGAAGTTGAAAGCCGCTGGTAAGGTTCCATTGGATATTGCAGGACGTGCGGGTTGGTCTCTGGCCATGTTAAATGCTGCATTAGAAGCGGGTTTCCTGGGTGATGATCTGGACACCATTGCCAACCGAAAAGATCCGTTTACCAGCGACAAATATGTAGCCATGCTGGAAGCTTTTGAAAGCTGGAAGCCTTACATCAACACTGCTGCCAGTGGCCAGGATTACGGCGGTATGCGTGTGAATGTGGCTCTGGGTGAAGCCGGTATGATTATTGACGGACTCTGGTCAACCTCTCAAGCGTCAACCATTCGCCAGACTGACCCTGAAGCAGAAATCGGCCTGATGCCAGTACCGGGGCCGGCGGGTAAGGTTTATGCTTTTGCTGATGGTGCTTACCTGGTAAATGCGAAGTCCTCTAACCTTGAAGCCGCTAATAAGGTACTGGCTTATACCGCATCCAAAGAGTTTGGTCAGTTATTTGCAGACCTGGTGGGTGAGCTGACAACCTATAAAAGTGGCATTAGCTACAAGAGTGAGTATCAGCAGCAGGCTGCAGAATTTATTGCCAAAAATGGTCAGGAATATCTGACTTGGAAAGGCCCTATTAACGTAGCTTACGAAGAAGTGGTCGGTCCTAACTTCCAGGAGTTTATTGCGGGCAAGATCACTGCCAAACAGCTGGCTCAGAAAATAGAGACTGGCTTCAAGTCCAAAGGGCTCTGATTCTTTCGATTCCTTGTTGTGCAATGGCGGCAGCCTTCCCTCCTGCCGCCCTTTTTCCAATCCTATAGTTTAAGACTGTCTGAGTTTCAGCAGCAGATAGCCGTTTGTGGTATTTCCAGCCATGAAGCGGTAGCTTTAAAAAGCAGCTTACTGAAAAAACAGTCTAGCGACGTATAACAAGAAGAAGTAGAAGATCATGATAAGCATTTCTAACCCGCGCCAGCGGCTGATGACATTTCGTCAGAAAGAAAAGTTCCAGTATATGATGCTCCTGATCCCGGGTTGCATTCTGTATGGACTGTTCAACTTTTTGCCTTTGATTGGCACGTTTTTCATGTCACTTATCAGTTGGCCCGGTATTGGTCCATGGGAATTTGTTGGCACCGGTAACTATGAAGAACTTTTGACCAACGAGGTCATGCGTGAAAGGCTCTTTCAGGCATTCTGGCAGACCCTGCTTTTCTTTGGGCTCTGCATTGGTTTCTTTTTATTGGTAGGCACTGTTTTTTCCTTGTTGCTGAGCTGGAATACAGCGGGCAAAAAGTATTACAAAATGGTTTTTTTCCTACCTTATCCTCTGGCTGCTATTGCCATTGCCTTTCTGGGGCAACTGATTGTTGATGTTCGGGGACCATTGAATCAACTCCTTCAGTTTGTGGGTGCTTCGGATGGCCCTGTTCTCTTTCTGGGTGATGAAGATACAGCACTGCCAACCATTGCCGCTTTCTATATCTGGCAGAAGCTTGGGTTTGTCATCATGTTGATTCTTTCTGCCATTCTGGGGGTTCGCTCTGATCTTCTGGAAGCTGCCGTTCTGGATGGTGCCAGTCGCTGGCAGTGTATTCGTCATGTGGTTCTGCCCGTACTTACCCCCGCTTTTATTCTGATTACCATTTTGATCATGGTGGATGTTTTCAATAATGCGGATCTGGTTCTTATCCTTATGGGGCCTGATGCCGGACCCTACTATTCGACCGATGTCATGGGAACCTTTCAGTATCGAACGGCTTTTGGCAGTAGTGGGGGCTCTAGTGCAGCGGACCTGGGTATGGCGTCTGCCATTGGTATTGTCATTGCTCTGATGATATTGCCGGGCAGTATTTATCTGGGTCTGAAGAATTTAAGAGACCGTTAAGGGAGTATTTGCCATGGAAAAAATCTTCAAACTGCGGCCTCATGAACAGCTATTAGTTCAATTTGTTTTGCTGGCCTGGGCCCTGACCATTTTGTTGCCTTTTGGCATCGCTCTTATGAATTCGGTAAAGCCTAATCTGGGTGCCGTTTTAAGAGAGCCCTTCGCATTACCGGAAGTCTGGCAGTTTTCTAACTATGCCAGGGCCTGGGATCAGGCTGACTTTGGTGAGTACTTTCTGAATTCAATGATCATCAGTCTCAGCACCGTAGTGATCAGTGTGCTGCTGGCTACCATGGTCTCATTTGTATTAGCCCGACATGAGTTTCGGGGCAAAAGCCTGATTTTCATCTGCTTCATGATTGGGGTGATTATTCCAAGCAGGCTTGCACTGCCGCCTATGTTTGTAGTCGTTAAGGAGCTTGGACTGGCCAACTCTCTGGTTGGGGTGATTCTTGTGCAGTCTGCGGTCATGCTGCCATTGGCGGTATTCATACTCACGGCTTTTTTCAAAGGGGTTTCCCCGGAAATAGAGCAGGCTGCAAGGATTGATGGTGCTTCTCCATTTCAGATTTACTGGATGGTGGTATTGCCACTGGTTAAGCCGGCTATTGCGACTGTGGCGCTGTTGGCCTTCGTCTTCTCATGGAACGAATATATTTTGCCCTTGCTGTTTCTGCAGGACCGGGAGCTGTATCCGTTAACGCTGGGAATGCAACAATTCAAAACCCAGTTTGCCGTTCAGTGGCACATGATGTTTGCCGGGCTGATCATCATGATGGCACCCACCGTTATTGCTTTCCTGCTGGCATCCAGAGCCTTTATTGAAGGGCTTACTCAGGGTGGCGTAAAAGAATAAATAGAAGGATCAGGGGTTAATACTATGGCCAGGGTTGAGCTGAAGAATATTAATAAGAAATATGGCGATGTACATGTACTTCATGACATCAATCTGTATATCGAGGAAGGGGAGTTTGTTGTTTTTGTCGGGCCTTCTGGTTGTGGGAAGTCCACTTTACTGAGAACGCTTGCGGGTCTGGAAGAACCCAGTACCGGAGATATCTATCTGGATAACCGGAATGTGGTGAAAGAAGCCCCGGCTGATCGAGAAGTCGCTATGGTGTTTCAATCCTATGCACTTTATCCACAAATGAGCGTCAGGGATAACATGTCTTTTGGTCTTCGTATAGCGAAGAAGAACAAGGCCGAAATTGACGTGAAAGTTGAAATGGCTGCCCAGATGCTGAAGCTTGATCATCTGTTGGAGAGGAAGCCTAAGGAGCTCTCTGGTGGTCAACGACAAAGGGTAGCTATCGGGCGTGCCATCGTCCGTAACCCGAAACTCTTTCTGTTTGATGAACCGCTTTCAAACCTGGATGCTGAGTTACGCGTCGACATGAGGGTGCAGATTTCAAAGCTTCATGATGAGTTGAAATCCACCATGGTGTATGTCACCCATGATCAGGTAGAAGCGATGACTCTGGCAGACAAGATCGTTGTGCTCAGAGATGGCAGGGTAGAGCAGGTAGGCGCGCCGATGCAGCTCTATCATCATCCGGTCAATCAGTTTGTTGCAGGGTTTATTGGTTCTCCCAGAATGAACTTTCTGGATGTCAGAGTGATGGAAGCTACGGAAAAGTCGGTGACGGTGGCTCTTTCGGGAGGGAATCAACTAACACTTGATCGGGAAGGCAGCCGTTTGAAACCTGGTGATGACCTGACACTGGGTATTCGTCCTGAGCATATCCAGCTGGACAGAGCGGGTGATGCAGGCATGAACTTAACATTGGATGTTATTGAAAATCTTGGTGCTCAATCTTACGTGCATTGCAGCGGTTCTTCGATTGAGAAATGCATTGTACTGGTTTCAGGGGAGGTCGATATGCCTGCAGGCAGTGCCATCAGGATAGGTCTGGATGCTCATAACTGTCATTTGTTTGATCAGCAGGGGAATGCTGTCAGAAAAGTACTGTCAAAAGCGTCAGTTGTACGTGACTCGAAAGTGGTAGCAATGAGCTGAGTATACTATGAGCCTTATACACTAATGCCGATAGCACACCATCTATTACACTGATAGATATATCAATGCGTACATGGATGGTGTGTGATGGCAGATGTCTCAGGTCCTCAAGGAAGTCGTGGACCCTTATACACGTCTTTAGCCCCTAAAAGTGGCCTGAAGAGTACTGTTTCAGCATTACTGGGCGGTGTTCTGAGAAAAATCAGAAAAGCCGATCCCTTTAATCTGCCCTCTCTGAAGTCCGAGCAGGCTAAAAGCAAACAGCCGCCCCCCAAGCCTCCAAGGAACCTTAAATTGAGAGCGGCTATGAAGGCTGAATCCAAGCTTTTCATACAAGTGCTTCCTCAAGAAGGTCGTTATACGTCGGCACCCGTTCCTAAGCCAAGACTCTCAAAAAGCTCATCTTCAGTTTCCCCACCACAGGAACAAGTCAGGAGTGACGTTGAGTCGAAACCACGCAGCAAGAAGCCTGCGCCGCCAGTCGCCCCCAGAAGTGGTAAGTCAGCGCCTAAGAAACCTATCCAGCCCAAACTGCAGGCCGATGATCTTATTCGGGAAAGAGGCAAACTGAAGAGTACTCAGGTTGATACTGTCAAGCCAACGACCCATAGTGACCCTCTATATGCAAACGCCTCTTCCAGCTCGGCTTACGAAAATGTTTCTGGTAATGAGAAATTCCGTTACCACGCTCAGTATGAAAACGTGACTGTTCAAGATGAAAGTGATTATGTGAGTGCTGAAGAAATTCAGAAGGCTGTGCAGGAACAGAGAAAGAAAAACAAGCCGACGCCAGCGCCCAGAACCCGAAAAGGGGTTAAGGATGATCATCAATACAGCACCCTGAATCATGGTGTCGCGCCAAAACCCAAACCACGGACCTATGGCAACGAACACCCTGCTGGTTATGCCAAGCTTGGGCAATTTAATACTTACGATACACCCCGTGGTCAGAAAGTACCCTCACACTATGATATCCCCAAAAGGCAGGATTCCATTCAGCAGCCGGAGTACTCAGAGATTCAGAGCCGAGATCCCAAAGTTCGAAGTAACCCGGCTTATAGCGATACTCCTCCACCTCTGCCTCCGAGAAATGCGGTTAAAAGCAGCCTGGACTCGATCGATTCATCAACAGGAGAAAGACTGTATGAGTCGCTTGACGATGAAGACTTTGAGCTGGAAACCCTTGAAAGGATGCTGGAGCTTGAAGATGACGATATTCACCCTAATGATGCGTCTAATCTATTGCCACTGTTTAACGATCTCATTGAACTTCAGGCTGAGATGCCTGACCTGATTCAGACCTTCAAGAGTCGGAGGCCGTCAAAGTCTAAGCCGATTGAATGGGCAGCTCATATGAGGCAGGAGCGAGCGCTAATGAAGCAGCAATTGGACAATAAAGGCTTTGAAAAGTTGAGGGATTCAATCATATACCTCATTGGAGAAGAACTGACCACTCCTCAGGAAAGAGAGAAAGTGAGAAGTCGTGTAGCTAAAATTAATGAAGCCCTTGCCCCGGTTCTAACGGTTAAATACGGTATAGAGGGAGCAAAGGACAGGGCATTGAAAGCGCCTGATGACTGATAGGCCTGCTACCCCGCAGGATATATTGCCCCCAGAATTCGTTCACCCGAAGCGCCTGTCACTGCAGGCAGGTTTCCTGGCTTTCCTGACAGCGTTCGTCTGGCCAACCAGGCAAAGGCTACTGCTTCCACCCAGTCAGGGTCTATTCCAAGAGACGTTGTCGTTGAAACGGATAGTGGCTCCAATTCATTCTCAATAAGCTTCATAAGGTGCGAATTGCTCGCCCCACCACCGCAAACCAGAACTTCTGTGGCTGTTGGGGCGTATTGGCAGATATCCAATGCAATGGTTTTTGCGGTCAGCAAGGTGAGAGTGGCTGCTACATCTTGTGATTGCAGGCCTGGCATATTCTTCAGATGAGACTCTAACCAACCTGGATTGAAGCGTTCCCTGCCGGTGCTCTTGGGAGGCGCTTCTGAAAAGTAACTGTCATTCAGCATGGAGTTCAGCAGTTGATCATCCACAGAGCCTGATGCAGCCCATTGACCGTCAGCATCGAAGGGCTGGTTGAGATGCTGATGGCACCAGTAATCCATCAGAACGTTACCCGGACCCGTGTCAAAACCAGTGACAGGTTTCTGGGGATCAGAGGGTAATAAACTGATATTGGATATGCCTCCGATATTCAGTATGACCCTGTCCTCTTTGTGACTACTGAAAACGGCGTGGTGAAAGGCCGGAACAAGAGGCGCGCCCTGACCACCTGCAGCCACATCACGCCTTCTGAAGTCTGCAACAACAGCAATGCCTGACCGTTCTGCAATCAAACTTGGGTCGCCGATCTGAAGTGTGAATCCTTTTTCTGGGCGGTGGCGAATGGTCTGGCCATGACTACCAATCGCAGACACTTGATCAGGACTGAACCCTGCTTTCTCTAACAGTTTCTTTACAGCGTCAGCTGATGCCCGGGCAAAAGCCGGCTCTGCAAGGGCCATGCGCTCAATTTCATCTGGGCCGGGCAGCGTCAGGGCAAGAAGTTGTTCTCTAAGATCGTTGGGGAGAGGGTGAGAGAGAGCGAGAATCTGACGACAGCTTTGTTGCTGTGATGTCTGAACACTATTCTCCTCAAACTCAACCAGAACGGCATCGATGGCATCAAGACTTGTGCCTGACATCAGGCCAATAAAATATTCAGGCATAATCCCTGGTCATCCATTTGGCCCCTTTTCCACGAGGGAAAAGGGTTACCATTATTCTTCGGACTCTTCTTCATTCCTGGCCAGCATGGTACTACTGTGTTTTTCCAGCTGAGCCATCGTCTTGCTTGAAAATGCCATAAAGCGTGCCCGTTCCGATTTGGGAATGGGAGAAGCATCGGGCAGCTTGACTGTGACCGGATTTCTGTGAACACCGTTGACCCGGAATTCGTAATGGAGGTGTGGCCCTGTTGCCCAGCCAGTCTGGCCTACATAGCCAATCGTTTGTCCCTGACGAACCCGACTGCCTTTCCTGTACTTTTTGTTCACCCGACTTTGGTGAGCATAAACAGTGACAATGTTATTGGGGTGCTGGATATAGACAACATTGCCATAGCCGTTCTGCCAACCAATAAATTTGATTTTGCCGTCTCCTGCTGCCTTGATGGGAGTGCCAGTAGGGGCAGCATAATCTGTTCCTCTATGAGGGCGCTTGGTTTTGAAAACCGGGTGAAGGCGGTTAGGGTTAAATCTCGAACTGATCCGGGTGAAATTGACAGGCGTACGCAGGAAAGCCTTCTTCATGCTTTTGCCGTCAGGTGAGTAATAGCTGGTGTCACCATGGCTATCGGTATACCGAATGGCGGTATAGGTTTCACCCTGGTTCACAAAAGTGGCAGCCAGTATATCGCCATCGCCCAGCTTTTCATTATCCAGATATTTCTCTTCGTAGATCAGGTTGAAACTGTCTCCACTGCGAATATCCAGGGCAAAGTCGATATCCCAACCAAATATACCGGCCAGCTCCATGGTCATCTTTTCACTCAAACCGGCATTTTGACTGGCCAGAAAGAGTGAGTTCTTGATGGACGCATCAGCATAAGCAACACGGAATTCTGGCTCCAGGATAATCTTTTGGCCGGTGTAGCCACTTTCCTGCTTTTCGTAGAGGATGCTTTCAAGTTTGCTCTGAACATAGCGTAACTGGGTAAGAAGCCCTTCGCTGTTGACACGATATTCAAGCACCTGCCCGGGGCGGATATCGGTCAGGTTTTTACCGAGTTTCGGGGTTTTGGAAACCTCATAGACCACTCTGGCACTCAAACCCATGTCATTAAACAGAGTTGAGAGGTTATCGCCGGACTTGATCGTGATGCTTTTCCAGGTGCCCAGAGCCGCTTCTTTTGCAGCCAGGCGTTCGGCTTCTTCTCGGGCCAGGCGCTGGGCCTGGGTTTCTTTGGGGGCGGCTTTCTCTTCAGAAGCCAGTTCATCCAGTGTCTGTTTTGGGGAGTCTGGTTGAAACTCGTCAATTATTAGCTCGGTTTCAGAGCGTTTGGCCTCAACCTGTGGAGAAGGCAGCAGACCTACTACAGTCATCACTGCAGCGGCAACACCCGTTACCAGTAACAGGTGTCTCTTGGGAAAACTCTTGATGCCAATGGGTCGCTTGCGCGTGGCACCTCTGGGAGGAAGCTTAGTCATTGCACGTTTTTACTATTGAAATACCACTACTGCTGCGCTGGCCATTTTCATGGTGCGGATCAGACAGTATTTCTTCTCGCTCATGGCTGTTTGGTTAAAGTTTTGTGACGAATCTATATAAATTATATCTCTAAACGCTACATAATGAATTGATTTATAGCTATAAGCGAATTGTAAATATTTTGTGGGTCAGCGACAGAATTTCGACGGTGACGACGGGGCACTAAACATTAATAGCTGAAAGTCCTCATTTTGTTTGTGGCTTTTTCTGAAATACTGTAACTAAACCGCGCTCTGGGTTATCTAATGTTAAGGAAACCCTTTTTCCAGCTTTGTTCTGAAGCTGTTTTATTGTACTTTTACCGGCTAAATTGAGCTCAAGACTGCTTTGGCAGTTTTTAAATCAGGAGACTGGCGTTTATTGTCCTGCCAGTCCCGTAGACCTCATAGCAGGATAGGTAAATGTCTGAGAGTCAAAATCCGCTTCTGAAAGATCTGCAGGCCCGCCAGCTTATCGCGCAGACCACTGCCGTGGAAGAGCTGGACGCTCATTTGAGTGAACAGCCACGGGTTCTTTATTGCGGCTTCGATCCGACTGCAGACAGTCTGCATCTGGGGCATTTGGTTCCCCTGCTGGTACTGAAACGTTTCCAGATGGCAGGACACAAACCCATTGCTCTGGTGGGCGGTGCGACCGGCTTGATTGGGGATCCCAGTTTCAAAGCAGCTGAACGACAGCTGAATACGCCTGATGTGGTGGCAAACTGGGTGGACAAGATCAAGGGGCAGGTCAGTCAGTTTATTGATTTTGACTGCGGTGAGAATGCTGCATTAGTCGTCAACAATCTGGATTGGGCGGGTGACATGTCCGCACTGGATTTTCTGCGTGACATCGGTAAGCACTTTTCCGTCAATGCCATGATCAATAAGGAATCTGTTCAGCAGCGTTTGAATCGCGAAGGTTCCGGTATCTCTTTCACCGAGTTCTCCTACGCTCTTTTGCAGGGAATGGATTTTGCTGAATTGAACCGTCGTTATGACTGCACCCTGCAGGTTGGGGGTAGTGATCAGTGGGGTAACATCGTAGGCGGTATAGATCTTTCCCGTCGTCAAAATCAGGCCAGAACCTTTGGTTTGACGGTACCTCTGATCACCAAGTCCGATGGCACCAAGTTTGGTAAAACCGAGGGTGGTGCTGTCTGGCTGGATACTGCCAGGACTTCTCAGTACGCTTTCTACCAATTCTGGATGAATACCGCAGATGCGGACGTTTACCGTTTTATGAATTTCTTCACGTTCCTGCCACAGGAACAGATTGAAGCCATTCGAAAAGAAGACGAAGCCCGAGAAGGACGTCCACAGGCTCAACAGATTCTGGCCAAAGAAGTGACTCGCATGGTGCATGGTGAAGAAGGTCTGCAGGCTGCAGAACGCATCACTGAAGCACTGTTCTCGGGAGATATCAACAGCCTGTCCGAAAGTGACCTTGAACAGCTCAAGCTGGATGGTCTGCCCAGTGCAACCGTCAAGCGTGATGAGCTTGAAGGCAACCCCATGACTCAGCTGTTCGCAGAAGTGGGCATGGTCAAGAGTGGCAAACAGGTTAAAGATGCACTGGGACGTAATGCAGTATTTTTCAACGGTACAGCCCGTGGTGCAGCAGACAACATGAACCTGCCTGAATGTTTTGCCGAAGACAATGCTCTGTACGGTCGTTTCTTCCTGGTTAAGCTGGGCAAGAAAAACCACTTCCTGTTCGAAGTGATCTGATTGCTGAAAAGGGGCTCTGATCATGTCAGAGTCCCCTGCATCCCTTTTCTTGTCGTATTTTTCCTGCCAATCCTTTCCTATAACTCATCCTAAGTCGTTTATCTCAAGGTTTTGTGAGAAATAGCCTACATTTTTCGAGAAAAAATGCCGGTATAGTTGCCCCTGCTTGAAATGGAAATCATCACACGGAGTGAATATGGAGACAGGGAAGTTACACCCTCCAAGGCAGGAAGTGCATCATCATTTCGAATTTACCGGTAAGGCCGGTGAATTCTTCAGGATATGGATTGTTAATGTTCTTCTGACAGTGGTCACGCTAGGTATTTATTCAGCCTGGGCAAAAGTCAGAACACGTCGTTACTTTTATGGCTCGACCTGGGTTGCGGGCTCATCATTCAGCTATCTGGCTGACCCTATCACTATTCTTAAAGGGCGTCTGATTGGCTTGGGCCTGCTGGTGGCTTTTTCTCTGGCGAATCAGTTTTTTCCCTTGATCAGCTTGCTGCTGATGCCACTTATTATTTTTGTGTTGCCATTTATTATTAATAAATCTCTGTCGTTTAATGCCAGGGTTAGTGCCTGGAGAAATGTCCGCTTTAAATTCCAGGGATCTTATTGGCAAACCTTTCTGCATTTTATACTTCTACCCATCGTCACATTAGTCTCGCTGGGACTGGCTTTTCCCTGGGTATATAAAAAGCAGAAAGATTATCTGGTGAATCGTAACTATTCAGCACCCCCTGCTGGAAATGGGTTGTGCTGAAATGCTTACCGCACAAGGGGTAGAAAAAGCTGTCTGATCGTTTAGCTTTCTGAAAAAGGAGTTTTTGACGAAAAATGCACCTAAAAAGCTGAGTTTCCACACCATATTGCCGCAACTACCCACGAGATAAACGAAAGTACAGCATATTTGTATCTCTGAAACTCAAGTGTGGCATGGCTTATAACCAAAACCTTTTATCCCTGCAAAATCATCAGGGGTGCTGAATAGTTACCATGGATGATGTAGGGCAAGTTAATCTTCTGGGCAGAGCGAAAGTGGCGGACTCATTTGATACGGTTGATCAATTATTCAGGGTAACCTGTAAACCATAATGTTAGATCGATTAATGATTGAGCCCGTTGTAGTAGGCTGTTTATACTGACTGGACCCTCTACATGGACGTAAAAACAATGTTTGTTGCTGAAAATTGGCCATATCTGGTTTCGGGCGTCTGTGCTTTTTTACTCTGTTGTCTGATTCTTGCCTTGATCTTTAGTAGTAAGTTCAGGGCAGATATCACGTCGGGCAACACCAATAAAACAAAAATATTTAATGTGATTACGTTAGAGGGCGCGTTGGTTTTGTCCCTCTGTGGTTTGTTTTTTTATGGATTGATTCAGCCCGTTATCAAGCCACCGGAACCTTTCTCTCTTTACGCCAGAGCCAACGGATTTTCTTTTGAAACACCGACCGTATTTATTGAAGATTATAAACAGAAAATAGCCGAGCTGAACCAGGTGAAAGAGCGGGTTTCCCTTCTGGAATCTGAATTGGAGGGTGTGGTCAGGGAAGAAAATCTGGTGTCCTATATCAAAGACCTTTCACCGGATTCAGAGCTCAGTGTTGTATTAAGAGACCTGCCGCTTAACCATGAAGGTCCCTGGGGTCGTTTTAAAAAGTCAGAAACCATTCTGGTCTCAATTCCGGGTGATGTGAAAGAGGGGGAAGCCTGGGTTTGTCACTCCAGAATTAATGACCAGTTTAAACTGATCAGTGATTTGAAAATCAATGATGACCCTGTTCTTGGAAAGTCCATCAAGGTGAATTCTACCAAGCTGATGTTTCCATCGATGGACTGCGAAGAAAGAGTTTCCATCGATATGCAGATTGCCTGCCTGGATGCGGTGCAACTGTTTGGTGACAGTTTGCTGGCCTGCGATGACGCCGGCAATGCTCGCTGGAAAATAGAGAAGCCCAGAGAGCTCACGGTTCTTTCCGTTCTGTTGCCTGACCCAACACCTGAAAATCGGCTGGCCGAGAACTGAGCTGATTTGACTGCTGATAGAAATATTTCTGTAACACCTGCAAGATAATCTCGCTAAAAAAGCACTGGCTTTATTCAGGTGCCTGATAAGTATCTCACCTGTTGTTTTCGCATATTCCGGGCGGTGGCTTTTCCATCCTTCTGTGTTCCAACTCTGGTCGCATAGCTAAGGCTATGCTCCCGCCGTTACGCTTTGAAGGATGAAAAAATCCACTCCCCAGAATCGTATGAATCAACTGGCCAGGTACTTAACTATAAAAATAATGAGGGAATCTTGCATGTCACTGGGACAAAACCATCAGGAATATCATGAAAGCCTGGAAGCGGTAGATGATCAGGTTGATAATCCAACGGATTCCGGCTCCCTGAATGAGTTGGTCGAAAGTGGCCGCAGAAACTTTCTGAAAGGTGGACTGGGGCTGGCTATGGCGGGTTTTCTGGCAGGCACAGGGCTGCCTAGCACTGCCCAGGCTCATTACCGTTCAACCCAACGACCCGAGATTGGTTTCAAGGCTATTCCTGTTGAGCAAAATCCGAATTTTGATACGGTGACTGTCCCTCAAGGTTACACGGCTAAGTCTTTCTTTTCCTGGGGCGACCCTGTTGAGAAAGGCGCACCCGCCTGGCAAAAAGATGCCTCTAATTCCTGGCAGGACCAGATGAAACAGGCAGGGCAGAACCACGACGGTATCTGGTTCTTCCCGTTTGGGGACAAGCCTAATGATCAGGGTCTGCTGGTCATGAATCATGAATACATCAACCCAACCCTGCATCCTGATGGTCTGACCTTCAAAGAAAACGAGAACGGCCTTCGGTTCCGTCCTGAAAACGAAGTCAGAAAAGAGATGGCTGCCCATGGTGTCAGCATTATCGAAGTGAAAAAGAGTACTGACGGTGCCTGGGTCAGAGTCATGGATTCTAAATACAATCGTCGTATCACTGGCATCACCCCCATGGCTTTGACCGGGGAAGCTGCCGGCACCGATATGCTGAAAACCATGGCGGATCCCGAAGGTCGGACGGTTCTGGGAACGCTGAATAACTGTGCGATGGGCGTCACGCCCTGGGGAACCTACCTGACCTGTGAAGAAAACTGGAAAAACTATTTTGTAAACCGGGATCGTGAAGACTACGAAAAACGTGTTTCCCATCATCGTTATGGTGTGTCCAATAAACAGAACAGCGCCTACTATGCCTGGGAGTCAGTAGAGCCCCGCTTCAATGCTACTCCTGATACAGAGCAACCTCATGGCGGCTATGTGAACGAACCTAATCGTTTTGGTTGGGTGGTGGAAATTGATCCTTTTGATCCCAAAAGTACCCCTAAAAAGCGGACAGCCATGGGGCGCCTGGTCAGGGAGTGCTCTACTTTATCTCTGGGTGAAAATGGCCAGATGGCGTTCTATTTCGGGGACGATACCCGGGGCGAGTATGTTTATAAGTTTGTACCTGAGAAAGCTTATGATCCCCAGCGCCTCTCAGCAAACTCTGACATCCTGGATAATGGTACGCTCTATGCGGCGGTGTTTCATGAAGACGGTAAAGGCGAATGGAAACCACTGATCTTCGGCCAGGGGGGACTGACTCGTCGTAATGGCTTTTTCAGTCAGGCTGATGTGCTGGTTCATGCCCGCCGTGCGGCGGATATTGTGGGTGCCACGACTATGGACAGACCCGAGTGGGTGGCTGTGCATCCAACGACAAGAGAAGTCTATGTCACTCTGACCAATAATAAACACCGGGGCAAAAAAGACGACCAGCCGACCAATGCCGCTAACCCAAGAAAAGATAATCGACACGGCCAGATTGTTCGATTTACTGAAGCCCAGTCTGATCCAACGGCTACCGACTTTGACTGGGAAATTTTCCTGCTGGCCGGTGATCGGCCCGGGGCGACTTTAGCGGACAACAGCAAAGTGCCAGAGAACTTTATTGGTAATATCCAGGGCGATATTTTCTCATCTCCGGACGGTATCTGGTTCGATTTCCAGGGGCGCCTCTGGATTCAGACGGATTACGGGGATGACAGTGACAGAAATTACAATATGGGCACCAATCAGATGCTCTGTTGTGATCCTGTGACGGCCGAAGTGAAGCGCTTTATGGTCGGACCGAGGGGCTGTGAAATTACCGGTGTAACGACCACACCGGATGGGAAAGTCATGTGGGTGAATATCCAGCACCCGGAGATCAGCTTTCCGGCCAGTGACGGCAAAACCCGTCCTCGCTCAACGACCGTTATGATTACTAAAGATGATGGTGGTGTGATTGGTAGTTGATGGTCAATGAAGGACAGCCAGAGGGCTGCCCTTCATGATCTTTATGGTTGGCTCTGAATGTATTGATACTCTTTCAGAGTCAGCTGTTGAGTCAGATTGGAAGCCAGTTTGGCAAACCCAACCCGGGCTTTCTTAAGGTCATAAACAGACAGTCGGGATCGTAAAAAAGTGTCGCCCAAAATCCAGCTACTGTCGTCCAAGGCATCTATTCCCAACCGGCATTCTAATTGATTATCTTGACCTGGAATCTTGATGACATAAAAAGCGGGTGTAAGGTCATAGCTGAATTGGGACAGCTGGATATAAATAGTGGGTAGTTTGTCCAGCTCTGAACAGTCTTCTTTTACTTTTATATCATGCTGGAATTGGGCCAAAACCGCCTTGGGGACAATCAGTTGCGACGTGCCCGAGTCAACCACGGCAGGGCAGCCTTGTTGAGGACAGTGAGTCGATAATGTGGACTGACCAACTTTAAACCCATGCAAAGCCACAGTGAAATACAGTCGCGTTGGTGAGTTTGGCTTTATGGAAATTAATGGATGCCACTGGATATTGCCCTGATAGAAGCGTCTGTCCGGATCTCCAAGGAAAAGTCGGCTGTCCTCACCGTTCGCTTTGTTGGAGAGATAAAGGGCAAACTGGGCTTTTGCGATGAGCTGTTCTTTAGCAGCATTCTCTACCCAGGTAGGTATCTGCCCAATAGCCAGCTCCTTGAACGCCAAGCCGAAGATGCCATCAAAGCCTGAATCCTTGAAAAATTTGTCAATGGCCAGTGCTATTCCAAAACCCTGCTTCTTTACAACCAACCCGGCAATACTGATCTGGTCGACACCTAAAGTAGCATTCACGGCCCCGGTTCCGTACTTCAATTGAAACGTTTGATCTGAAGCCTGAAATGTCTGGCTGGAAGCGGGGTGAAACTGATGTTTACCTTCGCACCCATCGGTCTGGCAATGATCGCCGGGAACCCAGATATTGGCTGATCCCGTATCCAGTACCGCTGTAAAAGTTTGATGGTCGGAGCCTATTTTGAAGGCGCTAAAGTAAACCGTCCGATAGTAGTTACTTATAGACTCACTGTCGGCTATTTCACTGAGAAAGTTCATTGTTGGTATCGGAGTGTCCATTGTGTAGTGCCTGGCCCAAAGGGAGACCGAAGCAGAGCTGGACGCAGGGTTTACGATGGCTATCACTTTGGGCTTTGCCATGACCGTGACGCAGTTTATGAGCAGTAGAGCAAGAAGCAGGGCTTTCAGTCGCACTGAAGAAATCATATTGAGGCCTCTGTGGTTGAAGCATCGGACGGAACCAGATCATCAATCCAGTCAGAATGAAGATCGTGTATCTATATTTTGATTCATTTATGACACCCGGGCTCATCTCATTTAGTTTTTTTTCTTCCAGAACATTCTGTGGGCAGGTGTTCTTAATGAATGGCACTAAAGTACTGTTCAAATCCCCCTGTATAGGTAAAATACGCAAGTCTTGTGCACACAAGCCCTTCATAGAAAGGGCGGATAGAAAGGACAAAGAACGAGGTATTGTGCTGACTCCTGAGGGGCAGCCGTGTATCGAAAGGTTTGAGTGAAAGTCACGATCTTTCATTGAACTGGGAACGGTCTTATCCAGACTGACCTCCTGACTCTGGCAGATTTTTTCACATTATAAAAACGGGAAGTAACTGAGTTCTGGCCGAACCGGAACCGTGGAGTGAAAGATAATGAAAAAAATAGCGGCATTTCTGACGTTTATGCTGGCGTTTAGCAGCAGCCTGTTTGCTTCTGACAATGCGCTCTGGCAGAAGTCTACCCTGAACGAAATCATTGAGCGTGGAACGCTTCGTGTTGGTATGGAAGCGGGCTACATGCCCTTTGAAATGACCAACAAGCGCGGCGACATTGTGGGCTTTGACGTGGACATTGCCCGTCAGATGGCTAAATCAATGGGCGTTAAACTGGAACTGGTTAATACGGCCTGGGATGGTATTATTCCTGCTCTGCTGACGGGTAAGTTTGACATCATCATGTCGGGAATGACCCTGACACCACAGCGTAATCTGCAGATTAATTTCGCTCAACCTTACATTGTAGTAGGTCAAACGATTCTGGTGCGCAAGGGACTGGAAGGCGAAATCAAGAGCTATAAAGATCTCAACGACAAGAAGTACACCGTCGCAACCAAGCTGGGTACTACTGGCGAACAGGCTACTAAGCGTTACCTGAGCAAATCCAATATCCGTCTGTTTGAAACAGAAGCGGATGGCGCTCTGGAAGTGTCTAACGGTAAAGCGGATGCTTTCGTTTATGATCTGCCTTTCAATGCGATTTACTCAAGCCAGAACCCTGGCAAGCTGACTCACCTGGATACTGCTTTTACTCATGAGCCTCTGGCCTGGGGTATCCGCAAGGGTGATCCGGACTTTGAGAACTGGTTGAACAACTTCATGCGTCAGATCCGGGGTGATGGCACCTACGACAAGATCTACGGCAAGTGGTTCGAAAATTCCGACTGGCAGAAGACCCTGAACTAAGTGCTGGGTACTAAACCCGTAGCCGCCCGTCCGCTGCAAATGGAGAAGCAACCGAACCGGGTTCTCTGGAACCTGGTTTTCGGTGTGTTGTTGCTGCTGATGGGCGTGGGTATCTACAAATCCAGTCAGTCGATCGACTACATCTGGCGCTGGGAGCGCATTCCACAGTACGTCTTCTATAAGGCAGAAGATCCACTCAGGGCTGAATTCGACGGCACTGTCTCAACAAACGACAGTGGAAAACTTGTTCTGGTCAACGATTATGATGACTCAGAACAGACTGTTATTGAGGGTTTTACCGACGTTCAGGTTTACGAGGGTGATCTGGTCTTTGAAGGTGATCTATTAGCCGTCAGTTATGGATGGAAGGCCGGGCCTATAGCCAATGGTCTGGTCATGACCATCAAATTGTCCCTGGTGTCCATTATTTTTGCGATTCTTCTGGGGGTTATTTCAGGATTAGCGCGAATTTCACCCAACCCGGCAGTGCGAAACCTTTCGATTCTCTATATCGAATTGATTCGGGGTACCCCGTTGCTGGTACAGATTTTCATCGTTTACTTCTTTATTGGTACGGTTCTTCATCTTGATCGTTTCACCGCCGGTGTTGCTGCGCTGTCGATCTTCACTGGCGCGTATATTGCCGAGATTATTCGGGCCGGTATTGAATCCATTAATAAAGGCCAAATGGAAGCCGGGCGAAGTCTGGGAATGAGCCGTGGTGCCACCATGCGCTATATCATTCTGCCCCAAGCCTTCAAACAGGTATTGCCGCCGCTGGCGGGACAGTTTATCAACCTGATCAAGGACTCTTCCCTGGTGTCGGTTATCTCCCTGACAGATCTGACCAAGGCTGGCAGGGAAACCGTCAGTAGTACGTTCAGTCCTTTTGAAGTCTGGTTTACGGTAGCGCTGCTCTATCTGTTACTGACCAGTATTCTGTCGTATGTCGTCAGAAGAATGGAGGTGAAGTATGCCGCAAGAAACTGACGCTATCATCACCGTGACGGATATTCACAAAATCTACCCTAATGGGGTGCATGCCCTGAAGAATGTCAGCCAGACGATCAAGGAAGGAGAAGTAGTGGTTGTGGTTGGGCCCAGTGGCTCAGGTAAATCCACTTTTCTTCGCACTTTGAATCAGCTGGAAACGATTAATGCCGGTGAAATTGTCGTCGATGGAATTTCCCTGACCACACCGGGTGATGTCAATAAGCTGAGAGAAGAAGTGGGTATGGTCTTTCAGTCCTTTAACCTGTTTCCTCATCTCAGTGTATTGGACAACATTTGTCTGGCACCGATGAAAGTTCGTGGCATCTCCCGTAGCGATGCTGAGGACCGGGCAGTAGAACTGTTGGCCAAAGTCGGGTTGTCTGACAAAGCCAAGAGTTTTCCTCCCCAGTTGTCAGGGGGGCAGCAGCAGCGTGTTGCCATCGCCAGAGCACTGGCCATGCAACCAAAGATCATGTTGTTTGATGAACCCACTTCTGCACTGGATCCGGAAATGGTCGGTGAGGTTCTGGAAGTTATGAAGCAACTGGCCCGTTCGGGTATGACTATGGTCGTGGTGACCCACGAAATGGGCTTTGCCCGTGAAGTGGCAGACCGTGTTTTGTTCATGGAGTCGGGTGAGCTGTTGGAAGACAGCGTACCTGAGAGCTTCTTTGACAACCCTGGCAGTGAACGCCTGCAGGCGTTTCTGAGTCAGGT
Organism: Endozoicomonas sp.; assembly: GCF_051008435.1. Taxonomy (GTDB): domain Bacteria; phylum Pseudomonadota; class Gammaproteobacteria; order Pseudomonadales; family Endozoicomonadaceae; genus Endozoicomonas_A. The sequence goes on from NZ_JBPCXO010000203.1 coordinate 24,242, forward strand.
GATCTGAATCATTTTGAGTCTGCCGGGCGTTAGAGTCCGGCAGACTCAAAATTCCAGCTGATTTCTAAAGTTCATATAATTCTCATCGGTTGCCAGTTCTGAAATAGCATCAGTAATCTTGATCAGGGCTTCCCAGGTAAAGGGTGGAATGACTTTATGTGAAACCCTGAATTTGTCCATGGACCACATCAGAAAGAGCATCAGGGTTTGTTCAAACTCTGATTGAGAAAAATCCATTTCAATACTTCTTACGTGCCAGTCTTCGGCTCCAATCCGGGTAGCCAGTTGTTTCCAGAAAGGCTTGATGATTTCAAGAAAACTGTAGTCTCCGTCGCTCAGGCTCAGGCTCAGGTGGTTCAGGTGGTTCAGCTGCTTCAATTCGGGCGCTTTAGCGGATTGAATCTTCCCGTGAAGTAATCTTTGCTGAGGGCTGATTCTTCCGATATCAGGGCATATTTTCGGAAAACGCTCTTTATAGGATTCTGAGATAATGTGTTGTCTGATTTCAGGTGTAAGCCAGCCCGCCCGGAGAATCTTATGATCATTGACAGGATACTTTTCTGAAGTATTGCGAGTGTGGAGATAAAGAAATTCATCCAGAGGATGCCGGTGATGATAATTATAAAAAGTCTCTATTTTTCTGATATGTGACTTTGAGACGCCAAGGGCTTCTGCCACTTCTCGCCAGAATGGCCGCAGTATCTCCGTAAATCGAATCGTGACCTGATCCACTTCCAGATGAGAAATGTTTTCTCCATTGGGCGTTTCTATGGAACTCAGAAGGTGAGGCTTTGCTTCAGCCAGAATTTCATACTCTGATAGCTCAGGAATAGAGAAAGCCGCGTCAATCAGAGACTCCCAGCTGTCAGCAGGCTGGTCTTCAATATCACCGTTTAGCCAGAGCGTTAAAATTTCTTCAATGGCAACAGCACTTAAAGTGAAATGCATAATGCCATAAAGCTGGAGGACAAAACTCCCCATATTCAGAGCTATCTTGCTCCAGTAAGGCTCCAGTTTGAGGTAGTAGATACAGGACTGAGCTTCACCCGGTATTTTACTCTCTGCATTTTTGTAAGACAGTTCAGAATAGTTGGAGAATTGGATTCGGGTCACTGTCGGTTTTGCCCGACAGTGAATGCTCTGGGCAGTAACGAGTATGAGAACAAACAGCTGGACTGCCCGAGTCATTAGAGCTTCCCCTTTCAATGTTATCTTCCGGCGAGAAGCGATAAATGTAGATAGGGATAGAAGCGCTGACAACGTGCCAGTAAAATCTTTATTCTTTTATTAAGGTGTATACTCTGCGTTAGCTTCAAGTAATTTCAATCGACGGTCATGCATGGGTTAAGCCAAGTACGTAGCTGAACTGAATGTATGGTTTGTTTCTTTCCCCTGCCTGGATTTGTTTGAAGGTTTACCTATGTCATCACCGGCGCTGATACTGATTGGTTATCAGAATGACTATTTTCCCGGAGGTAGGTTTCCTCTCTGGAATATGGAAACCGTACTGGATACAGCCCTCAAGGCCATTGAAAGAGCTCAAAAGGCCCGGATTCCCATTATTCTCGTCCAGCAGATTGTGGGTTATCAGTCAGAAAGTGTTTCTTTCTTTATGGAAGGGACTCCAGGGGTTGAACTGCACCCCAGGGTCACGGAGATGGTTCCAAAAGCCCCGATTGTTATGAAAGGTTGTGGTGATTGTTTTCAGGAAACCAATCTGGAAGAGATTTTGTCAGAGCAAAACATTGATACGCTCTATATCGGTGGCATGATGACCCAGGCCTGTGTGACTTTTAGCGCGATTTCAAAGGTGGCGCAGAAGTATGACGTCTGTGTGTTGTTTGATTTATGCACGAGTGTTGGTGAAGTGGTGAATGACCTGGCTCTGGAAGACATGGCTTTCTGGGTGAAGACCATGCCTTCCAGTGAGGCGTTTTAGCTTAGCGAAACTGATCAATCACTGCATACATTGCATTAAGATTGGCTGCTCCCAGTGCCTGGCTTCTTTCGGGGCTCCAGCCCTGATACTCATCCGGTGAATCCACCGTGTCCTTGAAAGGCATTTCCAGGGTCATGGACAGGCAGTCAAAGCGCTCAGCCAGAGCAGCAGTGCACACCGTCATGTTGGCCTTACCCGGTTCGTCTTTTGGATAACCAAACTCTGTCTGGAAATCAGGGCTGGCCTGAACCAGAGCCTGAAGATAGTTTTCGGTCAGGGAATTCAGTCGATCCGTCCAGGAGGGGATGCCTTCAGCTGCCGCAATAAAGTTATAAGGCAGTGCTTCATCACCATGGACATCCAGAGCGAAATCGACACCGGTTTCATCCATTTTATTCCTTACCAGAAGCACTTCCGGACTTCTTTCCAGGGTAGGCTCAGCCCATTCACGATTCAGGTTGGCACCGCAGGCGTTGCTGCGTAAATGACCACGACGGCTGCCGTCCGGGTTCATATTAGGCACTACATAGAACACGGCCTTTTGCAGCAGTTCACGACCCACCGGGCAGGCTGGGTCCAGAAGGCGCTGGAGGAAACCTTCCATCCACCATTGGGCCATAGTTTCACCCGGATGCTGACGGGCAATGACCCAGCAATTGTGTTTGCCTTCGCCACCACCAATTTTCAGCAGGTCCATGGGTTGTCCATCCAGGGTGTCACCCAGGGTTTCAGTCTGGACAATGGCGGATTGCTGAGCCCAGGCAATCAGGTCATGGTGACGTTCCATGGAATAGGGCGCGAAATAAGCGTAATAGACAGTATTACATTCAGGGGTATGCTGAATAATCAGCTTATCACCGTCGTAATCGGTATCAACGCGGAACCAGTGCTCTCTGTCATAGGAGGCAACTGTCCGGTAATCGTTCCAGCCTTCAGCATAGGATGACCCGGATGCGTTGTTCAGATGCATGGTCAGCGGTTGGCCTTCAGCACCGCTTACCCGGTAGTAAAACCACTGATAAAAACCGGACTCAACGTCTTTGTTGATTTCCAGTTGAATATGCTCCGGATTGTTCTTGTTGATGACTTTGATATTGCCGCCATCGAACTGGCTGGAGATATGGAGTGATGTCATGAACTCTGTTCACTTCTTTCAATAATTCGAGGGTATTAGGTTCTGTTGACGTAAGTTTGTGTGCTCAGTGAGTCATAAAGTGGTTTTCAGCAAGGAGAACGAATGCAGGCGTAGTTTTTCTACGTCAAATTCGCTCGACGCAGTCTGAAAGTCACTTTATGACCCACCCTTTGGGCTCAAGCGAGAAAAACTCTGACTTCGTTGTGATTGCTTGAAAGACATGAGTATTCCTGCGCTACCACGCCTTGCCAGAGCTTTTCTCGCTTGAGCTGAGCACGACGAACTTATGTCAACAGAACCTAACGTATCAGGGATAAAAAATACACTCTCCGGGATCCGTATTTATACCTTACGATAATTCCCTGTTTCTATCAGGCCATTGACCGATTAGAATGCTGCCGCCTTTCAGTCCTGGTGACTGATTGAGAGTTTATGGTTGTTTTTCAGGTTGCAGGGTTTGGTTAATGGAATGTCGTCTGGGTTGTGGTGCCTGTTGTATAGCACCTTCAATTTCTTCTCCCATACCGGGAATGCCTGAGGGTAAACCTGCCGGAGTGCGATGTGTGCAACTCAATGAAACGAATCTCTGTAAACTTTTTGGTGAGTCCGGACGCCCTGACGTGTGTTCAGGCTTCAAGGCCGATATTGCTGTGTGTGGGCAGGAAACCGTTATCGCTTTGAACAACCTGATTGAACTGGAAATGCTGACGGGCTGAGGGAACTCTCAATCGGTATTGGAGTCAAAGCTCTATGGTCAGGGAATACCAGAATAATGCAGTATGGATGCGACTACCGTCAGTTTTACTTTTTCCGGGTACCAAAACCCGGTAACCTCCTTTCAACCCGCTCCTCTCTATGAGTGTGGCTGCGTCAACAAGTCTGTTGATCGGACGCCTTCTGCCGTCAATGAAAAACCTATATCAGGGCGCAATGTCTGCTTACATGACAGTGAAACAGGTAAGGCTTTGGTGAATGGTCATAATCTGTCTTTGGCCGAACTGATCGTGCCCTCTACCCATGATCCCAAAGTGCCTGCAGATCCTGATGCCATTCTGAACAAAATCGTAGATGAAAGGATGGCTGAAACAGAAGCCTCGATAAAAGACAAACCTCTGCATCCCTATTTTTGTGCGAATCGTGATCGAATCAGGAAACTCTACACTTCTCTTCTGGATTATAAACAGTACTTGAGAGCCTTTACTGTCATTGGCCATCAGCTGCTCCATGAATGTCCCGAGTTCAGCTTGTCAGAGAAAGGTGAGAGAGTGATCAGAAAAATACCTTTTGATCGTCTAGGAGTCTGTCGGACTTAGCCGACCGTAGCGAGAAAAAGTCCGGTTTGAGACAGTTTTTATGATTATTTGAGGCGAATAGCGAGCTATTCAACGAAAAGAATCATAAAAAATGGCCAAATCCGGC
>NZ_JBPCXO010000204.1:0-6837 GCF_051008435.1 Endozoicomonas sp.
TAGTGAGGGTGTTGCACACATGTCTGATCCTTCAGAAATTTTGATCCTTACAAATCAATCGTCTCCTGAAGGCTATTTCTGTTGCAACCCCTCACTTTTCATCAGCCAACCTGTAAAAGCCCCGAAATAAAACAAATGCCGGTTAAATTTTTTTAATCCAACGCTAAAAAGAATGCACTCGCCCATTAAAGCGGCCACATGATACAGACGTACAAATATTAGAAAAGAAGAATTATTCCTTACTGATATAAAAAAATACTGATGTATAAATTCTGCTCTAAGTAGAACCCTCTCACTGGCAAGCATCCAACATAAAAACTCTGGGCAATCAGTCTGTTTTTACGCTTTCCATTTTCCAGTCCGACACCAACCTGGTAGATGTCCTGATAGGCAGTATTGTGAACAATTCAAGTTGCTGAACAAGCTAAGGACAACTGTCCATAGTTCACTTTATAGAGGACTGTGATACTGCCGGAAGTTTTTCAGCCGGGGTCCAGAGTGAATGCCTGCCAACCGTATTTTTAAAGCCTGCGCAAGGCTGCTTGACAGACATCATCGATCGTTCAGCCAACCATCCAGCTTCAAGATCCAATGCAGCTTGCCGGCTGTTCTGATACTTTCCATGTCCTTTTCCGGGGGTTCTTTTGCCAACTCCAACGACAAGGGTGAGCCAGGGGATTTTGAGTTCCATGCGCCTCTCTTTGACTCAGAGCTTGAGGCCCCCGAACAGGATCCCTTGCAAAGTTTTATCGAACAAAAAGCGGGTCAGGAAATATGGAGGGAGTACACCCCTTCCAGCAGCGATAATATCTGGACCTTCTTTCAAAACCAGTCTCTGTCTGAACTGGATTTGATTGATCTGTTTAAAGTCGACAAAGCGGAAGCTTACCTCGCAGATCTTGAACCCGTCGAAACTATTCGATACCAGCTGTACGGAAATAACCGACTGGCAAGACTCAGCCTGACAATGAAGTCTGGCGAGACCGTATTGCTTCAAAAGAATGAAGACAGCCTTTTTGCCCTGAGCATCAATTCAGGCGATCAACTGCCTGAGTTCAAAACTTTTACGGGTGAAATTCAGGGCAGCTTGTATCAAAGCGCGAGAAAATCGGGCGTTTCTACCTCTGCCATCCTGCAATTTGCAACGATTTTCCAGTGGCAGATTGATTTCAACAAGGATCTGCGAGCAGGTGACCACTTTGAGCTGCTGATTGACGATTCTCTGAAAAACAGCGAAGGCTTTGACGGTAATATTCTGGCCGCCAGGCTGTATCAGGAAGATGAAACCCACACAGCGGTTCGCTACAGCGACGGTCAGTACTACACGCCAGAAGGAAAGATGCTGAGTAGCTCTTTCTCCCGTTACCCGCTGGGCAAAAAGAGTCGAATCAGTTCAGGGTTTAATCTTGCGCGAAAACACCCCATTACCGGCCAGATTCGCCCACACCGGGGAACCGACTGGGCGGTGCCAGTTGGCTCAGCAGTGTACGCCCCAGCAGACGGAGTAATTGTCAAAGCGCAAAAAAACCATCCCGCTGCAGGTACCTTTATCGAGATGAGAAACGGCAGACGCTATGTCACCCGGTATCTTCATTTGAGCCAGTTGAATGTGAAAACAGGGCAACAGGTTCGCAAGGGGGATTTAATTGGCAGAACCGGCAACACTGGTTTATCCACAGGACCTCACTTGCATTACGAACTGTTTGTTGATGGTCAGGCAGTGGATGTTATGACTGCAAAACTGCCGACGGGTGAAGCCTTGCAGGGGGATGCATTGACGCGATTTCAAATAGCAACACACCCCCTGATCTCGGCAATGAATCAGGATCAAGCGGAAACCTTGATTGCCCGCGAGGAGAATCTGCGCCCGAAAGCTGACTGATTCTGAAAAACCGTGACGCATTTTAAAATCAGTAAGAACAACCTCATAGGTCAGGGTATCAATAAACAAGGTTGAGAGTTGCGTAAGCCTGACCGAAATGGCGCTCGAGCATAAAATTCAGTAGCTCGAGCGATCTATTCTCAGGCAGATTTCCTGGCAAAGGCACCTGACAAATTGCTCTTCAAGCCAAAGCAAAAAGATGTATCTCAACCTGAATGCAACTGGACCGTGAGCCAAATAAGAAAGAGGATTTACAGAAAGTGTCTCTATCGCTTTCGAAATACTTTCTAGCCATGCAAAATAGCATTCGTCTATGAGAATAATAATAAAAATGCTGCTTAAGCATGTTTCGGGAGAATGAGGCACCGCTATGCAAATACGAACCCTGAATGAATGGCTGGAAGCCTATGCCGAAAGTCATCAGAACCCTACCAACAAGCTGATTCACTGGGTCTGTGTCCCGGCCATTATGTTCAGTATCCTCGGTATCATCTGGTCGTTCAGCACCATCGCTGCTTTTGTCGCCATGGCGATCACCATGATCTTTTATTTTATGCTTTCACTGCCGCTTTCCCTGGCCATCATCGGGGTTTACGCTGCTATGGCTTTCATTGCCGAGAGTATTGGCGAGCCGCTGCTGATGGTCAGTATTGCTATCTTTGTGGTGTCCTGGATATTCCAGTTTGTGGGTCATAAGGTGGAAGGCAAAAAGCCCTCCTTTTTTGAAGACATACAGTTTCTGCTGGTCGGCCCACTCTGGTGCCTGAGCTTTCTCTTTAATAAGTGGAATCTGAGGGTCTGACAGGGAAACTCTCCCTGCTTTACCAGGCTTCAGAGTAATCAGGCTGTCCGGTACCTGCTGGTGTGTTTTCATCCACAGCCATAGTGGTTATAACCTGCTGCAGTCTCAACTCTCCCGTCCAGACAGGAAGGTCCAGATCCTCAGGATCTTCATTGGCTGGACCGGTTCTGACCTTGACCGAAGCTTCCTCCAATTCTATGGCCAGGGAAAAGCCTACATGAGCCATGCGTGCTTCATCCTACAAGGTCAGTCAGGAAAAACACGTCAAACAAGCTACAGAAACTGGAGCAGGGGTTATCTGAAGAAATAGCTCTTCAATGGGTAAAGCAGGTAACCAGCTTAGTTTTTATAACTAGAGCATCTTACTCTGCTTGTCAGAAAGGGGGGGGGAGCCTAGCGACCTGGAATTCTCACCAATATACGCATATCTTGTATTGGTTTTTTCTATATCCATTATTTTTCTATTCAGCTACTGATAAGTTACATTCGTCCCATTCAGGCCATCCGGCTTTAATAGATGCCATAAAATCCGTCATCGTAACCCATCCAACAACCTCTGCCGTATAGCCCAAAACCCATTTCTTACCATCCCAAGGTATAAGGTCATATGTGCCTAATCCATTAGGATATTTTACAGCAACAAAAAACTGACTTTCATAGGGCGGCACTTTACTTGGACTTTTCCACTCTACCTTATTAATATTTTCTTGCATCATTATCTGGATTTCCTAAAAGATTCTGCTTGATCTATAAGCCAGCGCATATAATTCATATCTTCAACTTTTGCGTGAGCATCTTTTTCTATATAATCAATAATATAGTAGTGCTCAGGATTGAAGAAACCTTTTGAATATATCAAAAAACTATCACTTGTTTGATAGTACGGGTCAGATACTTTTACAACGTCCAAAAGCTGTGCTTTTGGGCTATGCATAAGGTGGACATGCATGAGCTCTGCGAGTTCAGCTGATGGTTTTGGCCTGTGAAAGGGCGCGTCTCGGCCAAAAGACCTAACTCGATAACCTTTTTTATAGGCTTTAAAATCTTCGATTATTTTCTGTAACTGTTTGTTTTCTCTACTGAGTTCATGCAAAGTTCTTCTGGTATAAATCTTAACATCCTCATCCCTACTCATACTTAAACTTCCACGACCCCATCAAATTTTCCTTTCATTGATTGGTCTCTAGATTTGTCAAAAGCGTCTTTTACTTTTTGCCGATTTTCCTTGGTCGCAATAAACTTCTCATTATAATGAGCCTTTTCTTTAGACAAGGCGTTGTTCGATTTTTTTTCATTACTCATAGCGATTTCCTCACATTAATGAATTGACACTCCGAATATATCACAGGAAAAACTCAGTGCTGAAACTTCTTTATGTTGTTATAGGTATTTGATAAAAAAGGTTTGATTCTGAAAAACTGAAAACAAACAAACGCCCACCCAAACTGCTCTATGTGACACCGGCCCACCAATACCCTCTGGGGGCCATGATGCCGCTTGAAAGAAGAATGGAATTACTGGACTGGGCCTATGATCAGCAGTGCTGGATTATTGAGGATGATTATGACAGCGAATACCACTATCAGAGTCGGCCGGTAGCCAGCCTCCAGGGGCTCGCACGACAGCAGCAAGTTATTTATATGGGTTCTTTCAGCAAGGTTCTGTTTCCTTCCCTGCGTCTGGGCTACCTGATCCTCCCACCCAGTCTCGTCGATGTTTTTACTAAAGCCAAACAGGAACAAACTGGCGTTACTCCTTTGCATACCCAAGCTGTAACCGCCACCTTTATGCAGGAGCGCCACTTCAGTCGGCACCTCAGGAAAATGCGACTTCTCTATGAAGAAAAGCTCAACGCTCTGATTACAGCCTGTCAGACACTCACTCCCTGGTGCGCGCTCCATACCCAGGGAGCCGGTATGCACCTGGCACTTGAGTTCAAACCAGGCATCTGTGAGAACACAGTCGTTCAACAGCTCAAAGCTAAAAACATACTTTGTAGCCCATTGAGCAGTTACTTCTACGGGCAAAAAAAGCAACAGGGACTGGTTCTGGGGTTTGCCAACAGCACGGTAGAAGAAATTGTCCTTGGCATATCCATTCTTGAAAAGATTCTCAGTTCAAACGGCACATGAGCATGAGATCCCATGAGCTATGATGTACCCTTTATTGTGAAACCAAGCGATCAAAACCGGGTAGCCAATGAAAAAATTGAAAAATGAAAGTGAACTGGTCAAAGAAGCGCTGAGGATCGGGGCTGTTTATGCTCAAAAACGCAAAGTTGGTCAATTTGAGCCAACAGACTCTTCCAAACGAAAAATCGAATACCTATACAGGCTGCTGGTTCACGACAAACTGATCCAGCCTCTGGTCAAGGGTGAAGAAAGCGAACCCAATATGAAGCGGAAGCTGGCTTTGTGGATATCTCGCCAACTGCCGGAAAACCATCCATTGTTAAAATAAAAACATTCCCTAAACAGCCATCAGCGAAAGAAACCTTTTTCGAAGCTTCCCAAATGGCAATTTTTTCGTGGTAAAACGGGGCGATTGCAGTAAACTTCGCGGCTCGAATCAAACCCGCTCCGAAAATCATGACCATTACTCTTCGCTGTCCTGTCTGCCATGAACCTCTGGCACAGTCTCTACCCTCTTCCGGTAGTGGACTGGGCTGCAGCCAGAACCATCAGTTTGATCAGGCCAGGCAGGGGTACTTCAACCTGCTGCCGGGGCATAAGAAGCGCAGCAAAAACCCGGGTGATGATAAAACAATGGTCCAAGCCAGAACCCGCTTTCTGGACAAGGGCTACTACCAGCCGGTGGCCGACTCTCTTGCTGGAATTCTGAGCAGACTCTCTGAATCTATAGAAAACCCATTGTCTATTCTGGATGCGGGATGCGGTGAGGGTTACTACACAGAAAGATTGCAACAGACTTTTCCTGACGCATCAGTAGCTGGCATTGATATTTCCAAGCCCGCGATTATGGCCTGCTGTAAAAGAAGCAAAGCGATTCAGTGGCTGGTCGGTAGCGTAAATGATATTCCCGTCAAAGATCAGGAACTGGACGTCATTGTTAGTGTATTCTCACGCTGCGACTGGCATGAGTTTGCTCGACTGTTAAAGCCCGGTGGACACTTGCTGGTGCTGGCTCCCGGAGAACAGCATTTATTGGGACTTCGTCAGGTCATCTACGAAACGGTCAGACCTTATCCTGTTGATAAACTACTGGAACAGCTCCCTGAACACTTCTCATTAACCGAAACTCTGCCTGTTCAAGGTGATATGCAGCTCAATTCCACCGACGATATTATGGACCTGCTGGCAATGACCCCTCATTACTGGCATGTTAAACCTTCCCAAAAAGAAAAGCTGGCCAATCTCGGTGCTCTGCAATGCAGCTTTGATATGAAACTCTACGTGATTCAACGAGCATGATAGCCAATATAGAAGAAATAAAATGGGACGAATGGCAGCACGGTGACCAGTTTGGTACTCGCTCCAAAAATCTGGGTCGGGCAGCAGGTGCACAGAACCTGAGCATGCGTATGGTCGAATTAGAACCCAATAAGCAGTCTTCGCCACTGCTGTTTCATACCGAAGATGAAGAACATATATTTTTGGTAGAAGGGGAAGCGACTTTATTGGAAGGTGATGAGCAATCCCATCTGGTCGCAGGTGACTACGCCTGTTTTCTCGCCGGAGAAGAGATAGGCCACGCTCTGCTTAACCACAGCGAAACCATCTGCCGCTTTCTGATTTTCAGTCAGAACAACCCAAGCGATATTGTTGTTTACCCGGAACATAATCGCATGCTGGTCAAAGCCCTCGGACAAGTCTTCAGCAACCAGCCCGAAGACGGTTTTATCGGATGAACCCGACAATGTCATAAAGTGCCGAGCTTCTCGCACTGCTCTACTGTCATCTCATACTGATTCTCGTTCGATTCATGCTTATTGCATGAATCGAACGAGAATCAGTTTCCATGGCGGAAAAGAACTGACGAAAAGCCGACGAGTGATGCTCACTTCTTTGTAACTATTCAGCCCCCTCAAAATAGGCTGGATTTTTCAGAGTTTTGTGCCATTTTCTACTAAACCTTTCTCTTCACTCTCAGTCATGACTCATATTGCACCCGATATACAGACCCGCGTCGTATT
>NZ_JBPCXO010000205.1:0-5614 GCF_051008435.1 Endozoicomonas sp.
AGGTAGCGAGCGCAGGCGAGACAAGGCAAAAAATGACGAAAAAGCGGAGTTTACATTCAGTAAATGAGCATTTTGAGTCATTTTTTAACGACGTATCGGCAAGCGCAGCCCTTTTGCGACAGCCTCCCCGGGTCGAACTTATTGTGAATCAACCGGCGTTGACTGAAGCAGAGCCTCAGGCCCTGATGCCTGTTGGTTCAGGTGTTCATGAAGGAGGCTCCGGTGTGATGATGGTGCCTGTTGTTAATGATCCTGCTCCAGCAATCATTCCTGTCTCTGAGATGCTGACACTGCAGCCTGTGGCTATCCAGCCTCTGAATGTATTCGATCAGCCAAATGCTGCTCAGCCGGTGACGCCATATCATGATCTCGTACCCATGAATCAAGGGGGCGGTGAGTTCTTGGACCAGCCTAAGTCTGTCACTATGCCAGAGCCTTCTTTCGATCAGACTGTCGTGGTCAGCCCCTTCAAGGGGGATGCTCATACCAGTGGTACAGCTGGAGCTGGAGGCTTCAATATTAACCCTTCCAAACCGGTTCCGACGAAAGGCTCTAAAGGCAAGAAAGTCTTTCATGAGAAGCGGTCTGCTTTCAAAGCTACCAATACCAGTAAATCGGTTCCTACGGCTACTGTCGCTCCCACTAAGACCGCAACTGCAACAGTAAAAGCAACACAGACAGTCGCTTCAACTCCTGTCCAGCGATTGGCTGCAAAGGCAACGGGTTCACACCAGTTCAAACAATTGCTCGCGAAAGAGCGTCCCGTAAGGGTCGTGCTGCCAAAAAGTCAGGTTCTTAAGGATTGGCCCGTTTTTGCCCATGATGAAACCTAAATATACCCGGGGCAATCCGTCACTCTTAAAGATGTTTTCGAAGGAAATCTGGCTACGGTGATAGGTTCAGAACCCGCTTTTGGGGCAGTAGAAGCAAGAAACCGCTTTTACCATGAAAGGCTGCAGTTTGTACTGGAAAAAGAGCACAGCTATATCCAGCAGTTGTTTCCCATCTGGGACAACAAATCTACCCTTAATCCCAAGGCTCCATTGTTGACGAAAAAGATGGTTGAGAGCATTCAGGGGGATCCGGCTTTGCTGCAAAAAGTCACCGCTAATATCGATATGATGATGGATTTCTGGGGGCTGAGAAGAGTGGGTGATACCTTTGAAGTAGTACAGGTATTGGGTAGCCGGCATCGAAAATGGACTCAGGCAGATCATAACTTGAGACGGGTTACACGGGTGATTACCTTCCTGGCATCTGTTGGCTTTAAGACAGCAGCCAGGAACCTTGAAAGCACCATGAATGGCTATCGTGGGAAAGGGCGTGCAAACACCTATTGGAGCGATGCGCTCTGGCAAAATATGTATCACACAGACAAGGATTTGTTTTTGGGGAATTATGAAGGTAGGGGCCAGTAATGCCAGGAGCCCGTCGGGCTTATGCTTTCGAGTATAAGTCCGGCAGGCTCCTGGCCCCATCGACAAGAATCAGGTCTCTATTGGTTGATGTAATCAACAATATAGGCCTTGATCTCTTCCAGTCTGGGGTGCACTTGAGCGGGAAGCTTGGCTTTCAGGTCCTGAAACAGGTGATCAGCATCTAAAAGATAATCGCTGTTGCCTTTTTCAAACTCGTAGAACACGTATTCTCTGTTCAGACTGTAATAATTGCTCGCACCAAACCATCCCAGATAGTGATTGGTTTCCAGTACGTTGTAACAGGCCAGAGTACTGTCAACGGTCTCCATTCCGAACTCTTCCTGATCGTATATCAGAGTCATGTTCATATATTCCTGGCTCAAGGGCATATCCATGAAGGCTCCCAGACCTTCTGGTGCTACCTTTTTGGCGACGATGTCACTGGTGCCTTTATTGGACAGCACAGACGGTGTGAGTCTGCCAGTTGAAATAGCGTAATCAACACAGCTGAATTCCTGATAGGTTTCATCAAACTTTTTAAGGAATTGGAAAAGTTGCTTTTCTGTGTCAGATGGATTTTTGTGTTCTACTGGTGTGGTCAGGAACTTTGCCCGGGCAGGACTTTCAGCCTGTATGCGCAGAGACAGGTAGTGCTCTTCATCTTCGTAGAACACCTCAGCCAGATCGAAGTTTAATGAGGATACATCAACATTCTTCAGAGGTATGGAAGTATATTCCTCTCCGTTATAGTCAGTGTATTTTTGAGTGGGGCCCTGAGCCTGAGTGAAGGTCGCTGTCAGTACAAACAGGGTAGTTATTATTCTTTTCAGGTTCTTCACTTTTTTACTCCAGTAGTGATTATGAACCTTACCTGAGACTCAAAGAACCGCTATAAGTTCACTGTTTCAGCCGTCAGAGCACTGTCTGACTATGGTTCTTCAGCACCAAAGAGAAGATTCCGTCAAGAAACCTTGGTTGACTCTACCTATACTTTTATATGAACATTTCATGAACAGGGCACTATTCAGGAGGGGAATTGACATGGCGGACTCCAGGGAGACCATCCGATCATTGTTTGACCTGCAGGCTGAAAACTACAGTCACCAGAACAGTGCTGGCATGCTGGATCATTATGCACCAGAAGAAGACCTGCTTTTCTGGAGCTCGGAAGGAGCCCAGATAAACGGTCATGAGGCCCTGAAGATTTGGTATGAGACACTCTTCAACCAGTTTGAAATCCTGTCAGTCAAATACCGTATTGAATCTGCCTGGGAGGGGGACGGACAAATTTCCTGCAGCAGCACCTGGCAGTTTGAAACCCGACTTAAGGGCATAGAGGGAGCCGTGGTAGAGCTGCAATCTCTGCGAGCCACCCACGTTTTGCGCCAATATCAGGGCCAATGGAAAATAGCCCATATACACTCTTCTTCCATCGGTCAGGCGTCAGCGGATTTTCCCGCCAGCTGACAAATCTCTGAAGCAGGTGGGTGACATCGACCCGACCTGCTAGCTTTCTCATTTCACTCTTCTTTTTCCGGATAGGGATAGAGCTTATCCAAAGCAATGGACTGTCCGTTCTCCATCACTTGTCTGGCGTGATAGCGCCGTAGTTTTCGAGGCTCATCAACACCACAGGAGTGTGCAATCAATTCAATATCATGAACCAGGTTGTCGTGGTAACTGGCCACTCTTTCTGCCTTATCTCCGGGTACCAGCCCTCGCTGCAGCTTTTGAATATGAGTTGTGATTCCGGTTGGGCAGGTGTTTTTGTTGCACTGTAATGCCTGAATGCAGCCCAAAGCTAACATGAAGCCTCTGGCAGACACCATGAAGTCAGCACCTACGCACAGGGCCCAGGCGGCATCGGAAGGGTTGATCAGTTTGCCAGAGCAAATCAGTCGGATGCGCTTACGCAGGCCTTTTTCCATCAGCAGATTATGTACAAAAGGCAGGCTCTCTCCTAAAGGCAGGCCTACATCATCCATCAATGCCATGGGGGCAGCTCCGGTACCACCGTCACAACTGTCAATAGTCATGAAGTCAGGTGCTGATTCCAGTCCTCTTTTCTGGATTTCATCACACAGGTCATAGAGCCAGTTGTCTGCACCCAATACAAACTTGAGGCCTACGGGTTTACCCGTTACTGTCCGGATTCTATGGATCATGTCCAGCAGGTCACCGGTAGAATTGATTTCCGGGTGTCTATTGGGACTGATGGAATCTTCGCCCATGGGAATCAGTCGGATTTTTGAAATTTCTTCTGTGACCTTGGCCGCAGGCAAAATACCGCCCTTGCCGGGTTTGGCGCCCTGGCTCAACTTGATTTCAAACATGCGAACTTGTTCGTGAGCTGCCACTTCTTTCAGGCGGTCATCACTCAGATTCCCTTGCTCGTCTCTTACGCCATATTTAGCCGTACCAATCTGGAAGACAATATCGCAGCCCCCTTCCAGGTGATAAGGAGACAATCCGCCTTCACCGGTGTTGTACCAGCAACCTGCCATCCGGGCGCCATTGGAAAGGGCTCTGACGGCAGGCACAGAAAGTGCTCCAAAACTCATGCCTGAAATATTGAAAACGGAAGCCGGTCGGTAAGGTTTTTTACAGTCAGGACCTATTAATACGCTGGCAGTTTCCCTGGCGTCTTCTGTCAGGGTTGGGTAGGGGCAGTTGAGAAACAGGACCGAGCCCCGTTCACGAATCGGCTTACTGGAGCCGAAGGCAACAGTTCGGTCGACATTCTTGGCAGCGCGGTAAACCCAGGCACGCTGGGCACGGTTGAAAGGCATTTCTTCTCGGTCACCGGCAAAGAAATACTGACGGAAAAACTCACCGACGTGTTCAAAAAAATACCGAAAGCGGCCAATCACCGGGTAGTTTCTGCGAATGGTGTGGCTGGTTTGATGTTTGTCAGCCATATACATAAAGAGGATGGCCACAACCCCAATACCCAGGAGGAAAATAAACAGTGAGGCCATGATCTGCAGAATGGCCGTGATGAAGGCTACAAATTCATGATCGAGCAGTTCCATGCCCATACTCATATCCATTTTCAAAATCCTTTGTTATTCAGCGGTATTGGAGACTTCTGTCGGCAGAAGCGGTTCTGACACCAGTGTTCATCTTCTTATACGAGTAAACCGGTTGCCAGGTTTCAGGGATTTTATTGGCGCTTAATGCGTCGAGTCATCTTCGATTGAGATGTCTGTCAGAGGCTCTAACCGATTAGTTAGCCCGATAAGGAACATCGTTCTGAATTTGGAGTCACAGGAATAGTCACCAGAAAAGGAATTGAATATGACCCCTTCCCAGGAAGCCGGTAACCGATCTCAAGAGTGCTATCAGGGAGGAACAGCCGACGAGAAACAACCAGGCTCTGGCACCAGCAAGCCCAAAAAAGAGACTACAACTGCCACTACAGCAAGAGGGGCTTCGGTCACCTGTACGGTGGAAACCTCTACTTCCGTTACCCGAAAAAAAACAACGCCTGTTCTGGAACAGAGTGAGAAAGTCGTCGAGAAAACATTACCCAGGAGAGATACTCGAAAATGGAAGGGGGATTCTGAACAGCGCCTTTCACTGGATGAGAAAAGATTCCGTGTTCCCAAACACAGCAGTTCAGAGCAGAAGAGAGTAACAGGGCGTGGGAAGCGATCAGAGAAAGTGAAAATGGCAGCTAAAGAGATGAAAACGGTAGCCATGACCCTGCAGCTTGATGATCTGGTGGTCAGGGCCAGAGAGCTGGATCAAAAAATGAAGAACTGTAAAGCCAGTGGGGAGAAACTTCCATTACAGAAAAAACCAAGGCTTAAAGCCCAGGCTTTGCAACTTATCAAGAATTATGAACAGTACTTATGTGAAAACCCCGATGAAGCGCAGTCTCTGGCAGTGTTGAAGCGGCAGGTTATTCAGTTTCATACAGGCAAACATCAGATTATAAGGTTGTCTATCTGTCATTTGAAATCACAAATGCTGCCCATGGCCGAAGCGCTTGCTGAAGATATGGGAGCCAGCCTCGAGCGTATTGATGTTAAGAGCATGGCACCCTTCATCAAGAATTATCTGAATCCTTATCGGTTGAGCGTAAAACCCCGTACTTTGAGTGCGGGGATGTAAGCTCGTCGGCGATAGCCGACTAATGCGGTGTTCTCTGCTGCTGAACGTACTGTTTGATGACTTCTATAGGAGCGCCACCG
>NZ_JBPCXO010000206.1:0-7487 GCF_051008435.1 Endozoicomonas sp.
GGTAGCGAGCGCAGGCGAGACAAGGCAAAAAATGACGAAAAAGCGGAGTTTACATTCAGTAAATGAGCATTTTGAGTCATTTTTTAACGACGTATCGGCAAGCGCAGCCCTTTTGCGACAGCCTCCAAGAGTATGGTATAACGTTAGTTCTGTGGGTAGTTCGCCACAAACACCGGGGGATATGATCCACAGAGATTTAAGTATGCGATAGTCAAATAACAGGGATGAGTGGTTGCTGCATATTTAATTGACACAGAGAAGGAGGATTCATGAATAAATCTATATGTACTGCGTCGTTCAAAAACCATAAGCAGGCCGATGAAGCCATCAATGCACTGGTGAATGAACATATTAATCTGAAAGGTATTTCTGTTATAGGCCAGGATTACCATACCGAAGAACACCCGGTTGGTTACGTCACCACGGGAGACAAAGCCAAGACTTGGGGAAAAGTTGGTGGATTCTGGGGTGCGATTTGGGGGCTGCTGGCTGGCTCCGCCATTTTTATTGTGCCTGGTATAGGAGCAATAACTGCAGCAGGTAGTCTGGCTATCTACCTTGCTTCGGGCATAGAAGGTGCGATTGTTGGTGGAGGATTGGCAGCAATTATTGGTGGGCTGGCAAATATGGGTATACCCAAAGAACATATTATGAAATATAAATCAGCTATTGAAGCTGGCGAATTCCTTGTGACAATAGAAGGCTCTCAGGAAGAGACCGAGAAGGCTAAAAATATTTTACAAGGTAAGGAAACTATCTCTCTAGATATACACCCAGTTGAAGCATAAGCAAGAACCATCATAGTATGAGCCCCACAGCATTCTATTTTCTATGACAGCTGTGGGGTACCCAATGATTACCAGAAAACTTCTTCCTATGTGAGATCATTGTACTGATAAACCTGTTCGTATCGGATAGTTATCACCAGGAATAGCCAATACCCACCTTGATCTGACTGGAGGTTTTCTCAGCACCATCTACCGGAACATTGTCATAGTCCAGATAATGCGTCAGATTCAAAGATAGATTGTCAGATAACCCTACTCTCAACCCATGCTCTCCATCAAACAACCATTGCTGGCCTGAGTTAAGGCGGTAAAACAGTTTACTGTTAAAGAAATACTCCAGATTATCAATGAGCTTTCTTCGATAAATCAATCCACTACTGATCGCCAGGCTTTTCTGATTATCCTCTTCCTGATAATCTTCCCAAAGGTGAGTCAGACCGACCGTTGTAATAATGGTCTCCTTGACCGTTTCCTTGAAACGGTAACCCACTGCCCCCCCGACAGTCAGCCTTGACCGCAGGTCATCGGTAGAATCATATTCCTGATCCAGCGAGCCCTGAACAAACCAGTGCTCAGTGAAATAGCGACTGTATGCATACCCCAACTCCCACTCTTTGGTTGAAGTATTCGAATCTTCTTCCTGCTCTATTTCAATATCCCATTTAAGACTGTTTTTATTCCATTCGTCATTGATATCGAGGTTACCACTGAGAGTAAATGTGGTTTCATTGTCCTTGCCCTGATCACTGTCCAGTCCAAAGTTGACCTTGCCAGTGACATCCCACGCAGAGGCCAGCACCGGTTTTTCACGACGAATTTCAGCTACAGGCCAGGCTGCTGTAAAGCTGCGCTCATATCCATCGGGATCGACAACAATCAGCTGCTCGCCATTGCTCTTTAGCTGACGCGGCTGGGATTCTTTTTCACCAATCAGTCCAACCCAGACTGGCTTATTGGTCTCAAGAGAGCGGACATGACGCCAATTAATGGTAATGTCACCCGCATACTTGGTAGAAATGGTCAGTTTGCCTGCTTCCAGACCCTTGATTTTGCCACTGATCACATCTCCGTTTTCCATCCAGATCTTATCCGCATGGGCCATCATTGCCATGCTAGATAGAAATAGTACCCAGACTGTGCGCAATCTGAGAAAACGGCCAATGCTCCTAAAAAACTGGAGCCTCATGAACACCCCTTGATGAGTTAATTTGTTATTTCTCTATTAAGGGGGACAAGGGTTCCAAATTAACGGAAAGTTAACAAGAGTGGAAAGCCGCTATAGCAACCTGTTTTCTTTCTACCAGCTGGCGCCAAGACCGAACAATAAGGCTGAGTCATCCTTTTTCTTGCCGGTCTGGGGGGCTTCATCGTAGTCAAATTCGTAGCGAATACTCATATGCAGCAGATCCGTTAATTTGTAACGAACGCCGGTAGCCGTATGCAGCAACCAGCTATTACTTCTGATTCGTCGGAAAATATCCTGATCATGAAAAAGTGTGACTTTTTCCCAAAATAACTGATCGTAATGAAGAGCCCAATGGGCGGCCGGTGTTTCTTTTCGGTCACCGGGGTCTTCAAACTTTTCCCAGATTTCACTGGCTCCCAGCTCTGCCCTGAGATTCAGTTCCGGCTCATCCCAGAACTGATGACTAACCCCAGACCCAGAGTGACCCTGTACTCCAGATCCTTTATCTGATCTTTCTCCCAGCCTCCGCTGCCACTCAAATACCATTTAGGACTCAGAAAACGGTTATAGTCGTATTTCAGTTGCCAGTGATCCTTGATACGTTTTTCGTCATCGTCTTCCTGTTCAGTACGCCAATCAAAAATGTGGCGATTAAGACGATTTCTGACACCCAGACGTCCATCAAGATTGTAAGCACTTTTTATAGTGTTCCCTCTCTGGATATTGGCATAGGCATTGGCATGCCCATTCCAACGCCAATCATCGCTTTCAGGGGGTGTACTGGTCAGACGGGCAAAGTCAGAAGGATCTGCCGTGAGGGTTTTTGCGTCATCATCACTCACCAAGTGAAGTTGATAGTTGATAGTTGATGGTTGATGGTTGATGGTTGATGGTTGATGGTTGATGGTTGATGGTTGATGGTTGATGGTTGATGGTTGATGGTTGATGGTTGATGGTTGATGGTATGCAGTTGCCATTGTTGAAAAGCTTCACTGCCTTTGAAACGTATCCATACGGGTTCGTCGGAATCCAGCGTGGTGATTTCCTTAAGGGGCACCGTTAACTTGCCATAACCACTGTCTATCTGAAGGTTCTCATCCTTGATACTGAGAATACGCCCCTTGATGACACTGCCATTATGGAGACTGATGGTATCTCCCTGTACAACACATGAAATCAATCCAGCCAGTGACAGAACGGCCAAACGCATAATCATCCACTCACTCCAGACACAGTCAAATCGGCTTGAAAGATGAAACGTTTTTTCATCCCCGGAAAAATGAAAAACCTTTCACGATAAACAGCCGATAGATTAGGATAAGCTTGGCAGATTCGCTGGTGATTTTATCCCTTAATTGATCGTTCTATTTTTTCATGAAGTTTAAAATTAAGTGCTTCATGGAATCAGTTTGGAGAGTTGGCTTGCACGCACCATTCAGTCCATCCGATATCTGGTTCATCCTGGCCAAAGTTCCCGAGGGGAGTGTGGTCACTTATGGACAACTGGCCAACATGGCGGGTGCGCCAGGCTATGCACGGGTAGTCGGCAACATTCTGAAACAGCTGCCTTCAGGCTCGGGACTCCCCTGGCACAGGGTCATCAACAGTAAGGGACAGATTTCGTTTCCAGAAGCCAGTGCCAAGTATCAACAACAACAATCCCTGCTGGAGTCAGAGGGGGTGACGCTGCTTAACGGCAAAGTTAACCTGAAGCTGTATCAATGGAATGGAGAATAAAACTTGGACGATCTGGATCAACTTCCTGAAGACATTGCTCTGGCCATTGAAATGATTCGCCAGTTAGAAAACCTGAACTACCAGCCTGAAACCATCCTTCAAGCCATGCTCCACGTTTCCAAAGATGCTTTGGGCAAGCTCCCTGAACAGGAGCGAGAGCAATGGCAAAAACGACTTATTACTGAACTGGGTCGATAAGAGTGGCGGGCTTAAACCCGCCCTGCTCAATCGGGAGTAGCCTCTTCAGGCACGGTCTTTACGCCATTCTCCTCAGGCTTTTCCATGAGTCTCTGTACATAACTGATCAACAGTAAGACTGGAAGCCCCAGAATAGCCGAGCCCGCAAAAAAGATCGGGTAGTTGACTGCATCCACCACAGTACCGGAGTAACCGGCCATCAGTTTGGGTACCAATGTCATGAGTGAACTGAATACTGCGTACTGCATTGCCGTGAATGCGCGATTAGTCAGGCCAGAAAGAAAAGCTATGAAGGCAGCAGAAGCAATACCTGCACTCAGATTATCGGCGGCAATGACCACTGCCAGCATCCAGGTTTCAGGCTCCATTTGAGCCAACAGGGAAAACAGCAAATTACTGACAGCAGCCAGCAAGCCACCAACCCACAGAATTTTCATTACACCAAAACGCAGAGCCAGCAACCCGCCAAGGAAGCCTCCAGCAATCGTCATTAACAGACCAAAGGTTTTGGTGACAGCCGCTATTTGCTCCTTGCTATAACCCATATCTTTATAAAACACATTGGCTACCGCCCCCATCACAATGTCTGCAATTCTGTAGGTGCCTACCAGCAGTAGAATGTAGATTGCCAGTTTTCCATAGCGCTGGAAAAAGTCAGTAAAGGGAGCCACATAGGTTTCTCTGACCATACCTCTGGGCGCCACATTCAAACGGATCATTAACCAGGCAGCACCACCGCCCAGAGCCACGCTGAATAACAACCTGAATGTTTCGGAGAAGAAGCCTGCCACATGAGCAGAAACACCCGCGTTAATGATGACTGTTTTTAACTGGGCCGAGACTTCAGGCGTTAATGTGAAGCCTGCTACAAATGCCCCGGCAGCCACCACAAACAACCCGAGGAAGCGGACATAATCACGGGTACCATACTGCTGAGAGAAGGCGGACTGATTGTTTTCAGGCTCGGCAATCAATAATGTGGTCGCTACCCCTATCAACATGAAGGCGGCCATACAGCGATAGACAGAAGCCCAGGCCTCATAGTTATAAACGGTTTCGTCTCCGCCTGAAAACCAGCTGGCCAGTGCCAAACTGCCGGCTCCAGCCACCAGCATACCCACTCGGTAACCGGCAATGTAGGCAGATGACATCATGGCCTGAAGATCGCTTTCAGCTGCTTCAATCCGGTAAGCGTCGATGACTATATCCTGCGTAGCCGATGAGAAGCCCAACATCACAGCCCCAATAGCAACCCAGGTCAAACCATAAACAGGGTCATTGCTGGCCATGAACAGCAAGGCGGCCATCACCGCAAACTGAGCCAGCAAAAGCCAGGCCCTACGCCGCCCCAGACTTTTTGTCAGCCAGGGTAATGGAACCCTGTCTACCAACGGAGCCCAAACGAACTTGAAGGAATAACCCAGCGCCGCCCAGCTGAAGAAGGTCACCATGCTGCGCTCAACACCCGCTTCACGCAACCAGATAGAAAGACTGCTGAAAATCAGCAATATAGGAAGGCCCGCTGAAAAACCAAGAAACAGAACACTGATCACTCTGGGATGCTTAAAGCTCTGCCATGCTTCTCCCCAGGAACGGGAAGAAGAGTTCAGTAATTGCATTCTGATCCTCCGGGTGTGCTCATGACGGGTATCAAAGAGTTCTTCATTGAACTCTTCATAGAACGGTGCCTTGAAAATAACATACTGCTCAGGCTTTCCAGTGGTATAGGGGGCGTTGACAATCAATCATGGGCTCAGTGCTGCCGTAAAGGGGTCAAATACAAGGAAGACTTGTGCTGGTGTAGTTCCTCTACATCAAGCAAGCTCTGACGCAGTAGATGGCCCCTTTACGGAGTACCCGGAGGGCTCTTTTCAGGAGCATCCATTGCAGCGTTCCAACCGATTGAAAGACGTTGAGTATTCCTGCCCGATTGCGCCTTGCACTGAATGCTCCTGAAAAGAGCTGAGCTCCATGATTGATTGTCAACGCCCCCTAATGTTGAACGTATTTTGTTCTATATTGTCGAATTCTCAATACGTTTAATCAAAGCATACCTGGATATGATGGGAAACAAACTTTTCATCTCTCTGATGATAATGTTGACTCTGCTCAGCACTCAGAGTCATGCCTCTGCAAAAAAAGAAGCAGAACCCCGAAGCTGGCTGGTCAACGTAGAAAACATTTATACGAAGTACTATCTGTGCTCTGGAGCTTTGGTCAGCAAATACTGGGTACTGACCACTGCCCGCTGTGTCGATGGAAATGGTGGCAGTCGGCTCAGTGTCCTGCTCCAACCCTCAAAAGCCAGTGATCTCTCACTGAAGGTATGGGCTGATATGAACAGCCTGACTTTTGACGACCAGCACAAGCTGGCTATGTTCAGACTGGCAGAGCCTGTCACAGACCGAAAGCCTGCAAAGCTCAGTTATAACGATAAGAAAACAAGGCAATGCAAGACACTGTTATGCGCCTATCTGGAGCGGATAACGCCCAACCCACCTTTTAAATTTCAGCTGAAAGAACATGCCAGGAAGATGACATTAGCTAACAGTGATAATTACCATGACCGGGAGAACAAGATTACTGCCTCAGAAGTTTTCTGTACGGTGGAGCCTGATGGTCAGCAGTTTGGTAATAAAGTCATCATGGGATCGGCACTGACAGATTGCAAAGGGCAACTGGTTGCACTGGGAATTCATGTGGGCGATGCGCCTTCTTTGGTTGACGATCAGAAGCCCGATATGACTCCCGGCTTTAACGCTTTTCTGAAACTGAGCGCCTTCAAGCCATTTATTGAGCGCAATAGAAAGAAATTACCACCCGGGGAAGAGTTATAAACAGGAGAGGCAACCCCTCTCCTGCAACAAGCATCAGTCTCTGAAGTTGTTGTACTGCAGTGGCATTTCAGTATCCGTTTCTCTCAGCAAAGCAATAGCAGTCTGAAGATCATCTCGCTTCTTACCGGTGACTCGCACTTGTTCGCCCTGAATGGCAGGCTGAACCTTCAGCTTGGCGTCCTTGATCATCTTGACGATTTTCTTGGCCTGCTCTTTATCCAGCCCCTGTCGAACCATCACATCCTGCTTGACCTGTTTGCCGGAGCCATAATGATCTTTCACTTCCAGGCATTTAACATCAATGCCCCGTTTGACCATTTTAGTTTTCAGCATTTCAACCATCTGCACCAGCTGGAAGTCAGCATCAGCCGTCATCACAACCTGATTTTCACCACTTTTTTCGTAGCTGGCTTCAACCCCTCTGAAATCATAACGGGTGGCCAGCTCACGATTTGCCTGATCGACCGCATTGGCCAACTCGTGCATATCCACTTCTGAAACAATATCAAATGAAGGCATGAGGGATTTCCCAATCAACAAATTCTATACATAGCCAGGAGGCTGGCGAACTTAAGCTTTCGAGGATCAAATTCAGTAGAGCGAGTCAACAGCCCTGAGCGTTCTAGGAGTCTGTCGGACTTAGCCGACCGTAGCGAGAAAAAGTCCGGTTTGAGACAGTTTTTATGATTATTTGAGGCGAATAGCGAGCTATTCAACGAAAAGAATCATAGAAAATGGCCA
>NZ_JBPCXO010000207.1:0-6347 GCF_051008435.1 Endozoicomonas sp.
TTGGGCTTCCTTCAGACCCTGCCTCACGACAACGCCCTTGCCCTTTCGCTAACCTTCGGCTCTGCGAATACCTGGTAAGAGGACTTTCACCTCTCTAGTTAAGTGCCATGCTCGGCACACACGCCTAGCTGTGGGGCGCCGTAGGCGTCCCAGGAGCGAAGCGACGAACACCAGCGACTTGTTATAAGCCGTAAATTTTTTGGTTTTTACAATAGACGGTATTGAATGATTGATATACAACTCTTTTATTGTATGCTGAAAGCAAATCCAATGCGTCAGTTCTGTAGTTGACTCTTACGTCAGGCTTCACTTCTGAATTAAATTTTAAAATACTATTTAGTATTCTTTTGTTTTTAATGAATTTCGTTAAGTCAGTAAAAATATAACTGATAAATGTATTGGATGTTAGGTTGAATTCATAAACGATGTGGCCCTTTGGATCTTCGAAAAATGTAAAGCTCCTGTCAGATAATAAGACACTACTAAATCTTTCAGAATAAGTGCTTATTAAAATGTTAATGCTATTTTTTCTTTCAGTAAAAAAATCTTTAATGAATTGATCGATAAACCGATCATCGTTAACCTTTTTAGGGATTAGTAGCATGAACAGACATTTTAACCATTCTCGATACTGTGCTTCTGTTACATTGAACTTTTGTGCGTACTTTCTTATTGATATGGCGTTGCTAGTGTCAATTTTACTGTAATGATTGTTTAGTTTTTTATCAGTTGGAATGTGTTTTGATAATAGCCCAATGGTATTCAGCGTTTTTTCAATACAAAATGGGTTTCTAAAAGTGTTTATGAATTTTAGTGCGAATATATTTAGAAGTTCGTTTGATATATTAGAGTCTTTTGCCTTTATTTTACTGAGTAGTGAGTCAGTCAATTTCGATAAATTAGTTTCGTAGCGACCAAAAGCATCTTCTAGGTTTGCTCTTAGGCTGCTATCAATGACTTCGATTGTGAATAAATCATCAAAACTCAAATTTTCTCTGATTTTTACTCCGTTTTCTGAATCTAGTTCAACCTCGTATTTTTCTCTGTCAGTGATTGAAAATGAATAAATTCTCTGATTGTTTTTAGATATGTCTGAATTAATGCTATTCATTCTTTGTTCCACTTGGGAAACAAAGTGATGATTCTTTGTATTGTTGATCATAACGATTGCCGTGGATATGTAGGCTTATAACAGCTATTAAAACTCAAGCGAGTGATATTGGATATTACACTCACACGCGGCATATCCCCCCAAATCAGGGGTAATTAACTCACTTGAGATATATCCCAACTTTTCAGTGTGTCGAAAAGTCATTAATTATCAATAGGCTATAAACTATTTTGCCTGCTGTCCTGAATAGGCCGCGTGTGAGTTATTTGCATTTTTGGCATCTTTTTCAATTATACTGTATAAAATAACAGTTATTGAGTTTGTCATGCCTACCCCTTTTATGACTGAAGTACGCAACACCCTGGGAGTGAAGCGCTATAGTTATAACAATGAACAGTCGTATTGTTATTGGATGAAGCACCCACAGAATTTAGGGCCCGATCATGTCAGAGAGTTTTTGACTTATCTTGCCGTTCGGCACCAGATTGCAACCTCAACGCAAAACCAGGTCAAGAGTCCTTTTTAAGCATATAAGTGGCACGCTACCGCCCGAGGAGTGTTAACTGCCTAAGCAGCTGAGGAGCACTAATCCCTTGGCTCAATAACTTCCTGCTTGTTCGAATTCGTTATATTGAGCGACATTGTGCCAGTATTTTCTAACAAAGGGTAGGTATTGGCACTTATTAAGAGTTTCAGAACTAAGAGCTCTTGAGGTGGGCAGGGCCTGAAGATTTCAAGCCCTGTATAATGTGTTATCGTTCGATGCGCCAGGTAGTGCCTTCGCGACTGTCCTGCAGGATAATGCCCTGAGCAGCCAGTTCATCACGAATACGGTCAGATTCCGCAAAATCACGAGCTTTCTTGGCATCTTTACGCTTCTGAATCATTTCTTCAATCCAGGCTTCATCCACTTCTGTGCCCGATTTCAGAAACGCCTCAGCGTCTCCCTGAAGAACGCCCAGAATACCGCCCAACTTAACCAGCAAAGCTGCCAGTGGCAGTGCCTTCTGTTCATCGCCAGTACGAACCGTATTCAGTTCGCGCACCAGTTCAAACAGAGAAGCCAAAGCTTCAGGGGTATTGAAGTCGTCGTCCATAGAGGCCATGAACTTTTCTTCAAAACGAGACCCTTCAGCTGCCGCCACACTGGAAACATCCAGCCCTTTCAGAGCGGTGTACAAACGCTCAAGACGAACAGACGCTTCTTTCAGGCTGTCTTCCGAGTAATTGACCGGGCTGCGGTAATGACTGGAAATCAGGAAGTAACGAACGACTTCGTCCGGGTATTTATCCAGCACTTCACGAATCGTAAAGAAGTTACCCAGGCTCTTGGACATTTTTACATTATCAATGCGAATAGCGCCGGAGTGCATCCAGGTATTCACAAAGGTCTGGCCATTGGCTGCCTCACTCTGGGCAATCTCGTTTTCATGGTGAGGGAACTTGAGATCCGAGCCACCGCCATGAATATCAAACGTCTCACCCAGGCAGCATTTACCCATGACCGAGCATTCAATATGCCAGCCAGGACGACCGTTGCCCCAGGGAGAAACCCAGCTCGGCTCACCTTCTTTTGCGCCCTTCCAGAGCACGAAGTCCATTGGATCTTCTTTTTGCTCATCGACTTCGATTCGGGCACCGGCTTCCAGCTCTTCCAGAATCTTGCCGGAAAGCTTGCCATAACCTTCAAACTTGCGAACCCGGTAATAAACGTCACCGTTACCTGGCGCGTAAGCAAAACCTTTCTCGATCAGGTCGCCGATCATCTCGATCATGCCTTCAACGTGCTCAGTCGCTCTGGGCTCCTGATCAGGTTCCAGATTGCCAAGACGTTTAAAATCCTCACGCATCGCCGCAATCATACGATCTGACAGCACATCGATGGTTTCGCCATTTTCAAGGGAACGACGAATGATCTTGTCATCAATATCGGTGACATTGCGAACATAAGTCAGATTGTAACCCTTGGCTCTCAGATAACGGGAAACCACATCAAATGCCGTGACGGTTCTGGCATGGCCAATATGACACAGGTCATAAACTGTCATACCACAGACGTACATCCGCACATGATTTTCATCCAGCGGTTTAAAGGCTTCTTTGGTTCGGGTCAGAGAGTTGTATATCTGCAACACGTTCTTCGTCCTGTAGCCTGATATCACAGGCCATAGGCTCTCCCCACAACAGTAAGGAGAGCTGAATTCCAATCACTGGTCAGGAGCCTGACCGAGAATAGACAGCTCGATCAGGCTCCTAGAAAACTATTTTGCCTTGCCATAGGTATCACTGTACAGGCAGAGCACTCGTCTTCTTCGTTTATGGCTGTTTTCAGACCTTGTTGGCCCAGGTGTCTTTAAGGCCAATAGTCATATTGAACACAGGTTTTTCGGCACAGTGTTCACGTCGATCCGCTACGTAGTAACCTTCCCGTTCAAACTGGAAACCCTGCTCTGGAGCAGCTTCAACCAATGAAGGTTCAACCCAGCCTGTCACCACTTCCAGGGAAGCCGAATTCACATGATCCATGAAGTCTTCATCCCCCTTGTCAGGAGCAGGATGATTGAACAGACGGTCGTATTTACGAATTTCTGCCTGTTTGCCATGGCTTGCTGACACCCAGTGAATCACACCACGAGGCTTGACCCCTTCCGGAGGGTTCTCACCCACAGTACCTGGGACATAGCTGCAGTGAATCTCAACGATCTCACCCTGCTCGTCTTTAATAACTTCGTCAGACTTGATGACATAAGCACTGCGCAGACGAACATATTCACCAGATACCAGACGCTTGAACTTCTTGCGTGATAAAGTAGTGTCTTCAGTGAAGTCGGAACGATCAATATACAGTTCACGGGTAAACGGCAGTTTACGTTCACCCAGCTCTGGCTTGTTAGGGTGCGCAGCTGCGGTCATTTCCTGAACCTCACCTTCTGGCAGGTTGGTAATAACCACCTTCAACGGGTTCATAACCGCCATGGCACGAGCCGCATTATTGTTCAGGTCATCACGGATCGCATGCTCCAGCATGGAAACATCTGCAATACCGTCTGAACGACTGACGCCCACCATATCCGAGAACTTGCGGATGGAAGTCGGTGTGTAACCACGACGACGCATACCGGACACAGTAGGCATACGCGGATCATCCCAGCCTTCGACCACGCCCTCATCCACCAGCCGCTTCAGCTTACGCTTGCTGGTCACGGTGTAATTAAGGTTGGTTCTGGCAAACTCATACTGTTTTGGTCTGGACGGAACCGGCAGATTCTCAATGAACCAGTCGTACAACGGACGGTGATCCTGGAATTCCAGAGTACAGATCGAGTGAGTCACCCCTTCAATGGCATCTTCCTGACCGTGTGCAAAGTCATAGCTTGGATAGATACACCACTTGTCACCGGTCTGGTGATGGGGAACCTTGCGAATACGATAAAGAATCGGATCACGCATGTTCATATTGGGATTTTGCAGGTCAATCTTGGCCCTCAGGCTGCACTGACCTTCCTCGTACTCACCGGCACGCATCTTTTCAAATTCAGCCAGATTTTCTTCCACTGAACGTTTGCGGCATTCTGTTTCTACCCCTGGAGTATTGAAGTCACCCCGGTTTTTAGCCATGGACTCAGCGTCCTGGTGATCAACATAGGCTTTGCCTTCCTTGATCAGGTAGAGGGCCCACTCATAGAACTGATCAAAGTAGCTGGAAGCATAACGAACTTCTCCGCTCCACTTGAAACCCAGCCATTGAACGTCTTCCTGAATGGCATCCACATACACCTGTTCCTCTTTCTCAGGATTGGTGTCATCAAACC
The DNA here is from genome assembly GCF_051008435.1 of Endozoicomonas sp. Classification (GTDB taxonomy): domain Bacteria; phylum Pseudomonadota; class Gammaproteobacteria; order Pseudomonadales; family Endozoicomonadaceae; genus Endozoicomonas_A. Next base: position 4,924 of record NZ_JBPCXO010000207.1, read on the forward strand.
TCAGGTTACATTGACCATTGAATTGCTCAGCCAGTCCGAAGTTCAGACAGATAGAGGTGGCATGACCAATATGCAGAAAGCCATTGGGCTCCGGTGGAAATCGGGTACGGACCGATTGAACTACGCCTTCTGCCAGATCCTTTTCAAGGATTTGCTCGAGGAAGTTACCGGATTTTGATGGTTTGTTGGATGAAGTGTCTGTTGTGCTCATTGCAACCAGCGTCTTGGAGGAGAAGGCACCCTCTATGAAGGAGCTTGAAGTCATCAGGATCCTGTGGATCTGACCTGTCCAGGCTCAAGAGGGAATGCGCCACTTTAGTAAACGGCTGAGACTAACATTTTCCCGGCAAAGGGTACAGGTCAGACAGACTTTTGGCTTGAGGTTTCGAAATCCCTGCCCACCGTAAGAGAATCTTCATCGTCGTCCGAGCTGACATTAGGGGTATCGCTTATGGTCAGTTCTATTAACTGCTTCATCTCTTCAACCATTGCTTCTGCGGTAGGCCTGAGCATAGCGTTGACATCAACACACTGGACTAAAACCTCACAAAGCTGTTCTATCTCTACCGGAACAGGGTCTTTCAGAACGGGTTTGATGCCGTTAGATAAAGATTTAACCACTTTTTTTCCAACCTTTTCTCGTTTCTCTACGGCCACCCTTTTCATAGAGTTTGGTTCTATATAACCTTGCCACTCCAGAAGTTTCAGGCAAGTGACAGCGGCAGAGAAAACATCGGCAGTATAATCCTGGGCTTTCAGCTGCTGGGTTTCCGGTGCTGCATAAAACTGACGACCACTGAAATCCCTGGGAAAACCATTCCGACAATCCGTCGCCTGATCAAAATCAATCAGAACCAGTCTGCCATCCAGTAGCATAAGGTTGTCAGGACAGATATCCCGGTGCAGAACCCTTTGTTTTTTCATGTGGGAGACGGCCTCCCAGAATCCCAATAGTTGAGTCATAAGCAGTCGTGTCATGACCTTCCCTTCCCCTGCGGCCATTCCATCCTCCGGGCAATAGAACGGTTTCACGGGTTGTCCGGCATAGGTTTGCCTGAGCACCAGATGGAGCCCGTCATAGGCTTCATAGGAGTGCCCCCCGTGCAAGGTGACAATATTGGGATGACTCAAACGAGACATGGCTTCCAGCTCACTAAGAAACATGTCCCGTGCAGCCTGAAAATTGGCAGGGTCATGGATCAACCTGTGTCGCTCAACATACTCAGGGATGCCATCCAGATTGTCATGGCCGTAAGTAATAAAGGTGCCATTAAAAATACTGTCAGGCAGGGTTGAGATTTGACATCCTCCCCGCCCTAAAGGACGGGGATTCCTACAGCTAGACGGTCATGCCCGACCGCAAGAATGTTTCTTGCTGCGTTTACGTCACGCAGATGTTCAGCTCCGCACTCTGAACAGACCCA
>NZ_JBPCXO010000208.1:0-26123 GCF_051008435.1 Endozoicomonas sp.
CGGTGGCGCTCCTATAGAAGTCATCAAACAGTACGTTCAGCAGCAGAGAACACCGCATTAGTCGGCTATCGCCGACGAGCTTACATCCCCGCACTCAAAGTACGGGGTTTTACGCTCAACCGATAACAGGCAATCTCTGATGCAGTCAGGCTGATCTCTGACTGCATCAGCAACTTTTTATGATCAATTCTGCGGGTAACCAAAGAACTGTTTGTTTTCCCTGAGTATTTTTGAGAATAACTCTTCATTTAACGCTTTATCAGAACCATCATTGTGGTCGATAAAAGTAGCTCCTAATAAGCCACCTCGTCGGGGCATAAAATAAACATCGGCTTTATCCATGGGGCCGATTCGCTTAGGAGCACCGGGTGGCTGATAACGCGTGTAGATGATGTAATCGAGTTTCTTCAATGGCTGATGAGCCAGCTCCAGCAGAAGCCCCATATTCGGATACACCTTGTCGTCATGATTCAGCTTGGCAGCTCCAAGCCCTGAACAATTAAATACGACATAGGTTTTAATATCATCCAGACTGCCTACGGTCTCATGTATAACAGGAATATTTCGGGTCTTGAGTTCACGATCAAAGGCCTCCATCAAAACAGAGGTGTCCATAAAATAAGTCTGGAATTTCCGCATAGGGTAACTCACCCCGGTTGAAAACTTCACAACCCCATTCTCTGGCTTGGGCAACAACCCGGCCTCCGCATAAGGCTCAATGCCGGTATAGGTTTCCAGAGGTCCCTCTTCACCTTCTTTTCCCAGACCGCTGTAGACATCAACCAGGTGAACCCCTTCATTGATGATCGGGTGCGTTCCCTGTTCAACCTTCTTATAGCCCTTCAGTGTATCAATGGCCAATTGCTCGGCCTGCTTTTTCTCCGACTCATTTTCTGTGGCCAGAGACACCATGGCCAGATAGCCCGTAGAATTCAAAGAGGCAATGCTGTCGTCTTGTTCAGCAACAATGCGAATATTCCGGTAACCGGCATGATAGAGCGATAAGGCTACCACTTTGCCCATACAGCCAGCCCCAATAACAGTAATGGGGACATGTTCGTTGAGTTTATGCTCTTTGGCCTTTTCTTCAAACAATGCCATGGCCCTGTCTACACTGCCCCAAAGCAATGTCCAGCCACTGCCTCCATGCCCATAAAGGTGAACCCTCACCTGCTCCCCAACATTCTCGGCACTGATATTCGGCAGACCTTTACGCATAGGACGCAAACAGACAACCTTCTGATCAATATCGCCCGCCGTTTCCACTCGTCCCTGCGCATCAAAATGAGCATCACCCAACTGAACAGCCTCAAGCTGCTCATAAAACGATGCTGAATAGCTCATCTGAGAAGAGAAAAGGGTCATTGCCATTACCACACAGTCCAGATGCTTCATTGATATGCCTCTCTGTTGGAGGAGCAATGAGCATAGACCTGATGACCCGCCCGTCAATCCAGTATGACGAGTGTTGTAGGCTGTCATTGATCGACTACTTTATAAAAAGATGCAAATAAGCTGTGTTACTGGTTTGCATGAGCCGAAACCCACTCACAGCAAGCCGCCATGAGAGATAGAAGCCACCTTCCATCACTCTGGCAATGGAAGATAGTTCACTGTAATAGAGAGCCATATGCCTTCATGATGAGTCGAAACATCATTCCTGCCCTGATAGCTGTTGGGCTATACCTTGTTCTTTCTGGCTGTGTCACAGCTCCCAAGGTTCCCGAAACCGGGCTTTCCATCTGGGATACCCGACAGGATCAATGGGTAGAAGAGCCATCAATGGTTTCCAGTCTCAAGGCAGCCGATTATATTGTGGTCGGTGAAATGCAGCTGAGCCCCCAGCTCAATGACGAATTTCTGAGATTACTGCAGAACCTCAAAGACAATCAGTGGTTACAGGTTGTAGCACTTGATGTGCTTCAACCCAAGCTCAATTCAGAAGAAAACACTTATCTGGAACAGTTGGAAAAGCAGGCTCCTCATCTGATCAGTGGCTACAAACCCATCATTGAATGGGTTGAGCAGACGGATATCCCACTGGTGGCTGCAGCGATCCCCAGAGATCGAATTAAATCCCTTAAAGATCCTGCTGCCAGGGAATGGTTAAATCATGAAATTAAAGATGTTCTTGACCCTTCTCAAACCAGCATGCTGAAGGGAATTTTGAACGCTTCGCACCCGTCAGAAGAACAAAAGAATCCTGAACTGGAAGGCTATCTTTTAGCCGCTCAGCAGCTACAGGACTATTTTATGGCCCGAATGTTATTGGCCCTGAAGCAAAATACTATTCTGGTCACCCGGGCTTTTCATGCACGAAAAGATCTGGGTGTCGTCCCCTATATCAAAAAGTCTCAACCTGGATCACAGATCAAATCTGTATTAATGATCACCTCTATGGAAGACAGGAATCAGCTGATGAGTTCCGTGATGAAAATGGATAAGCAATACGACTACGTTTGGATAAAAAAACCAGACAGAGCACCCATGCTGGCTCCAGGCAGTGAAGCTGGCACTCAGGAAAGAGCGCCGGTAAGCCAGTAAGCAGGTTCTTCTACCGTTTCTGAGAAGAAGTCAGAGACAGACTTGGCCACACGATTCACCTGTGCTTCCTTCATACCCGGAAAAATAGGCAGAGAAAGGCAACGCTGAGCAATTTGCTCGGCAACAAACAGATCCTGTGTCATTGGCAGATTTTTAAAAACCGGTTGCAGATGCAACGGCATAGGATAATAAACGGCTGAGGAGACTCCCTGGTTGGCCAGGTGAGCTTTTAGTTGATCTCGCTGATCAGTCTGCAGGGTAAACTGGTGATAGACATGTTCCAGCCCTGCAGGCATTAATATATCTGCACCCTGCAAACTGGATCGATAGCATTCTGCTATCTTTTTCCGCTCTTCGTTATAGTGTGCAATGTGCCTGAGCTTTACCCTGAGCAGGGCCGCCTGCATTTCATCCAACCTGCTGTTGTATCCAATGCATTCATGTTGGTATTGCACTCTACTGCCGTGATTTCTCAAAACTCTCAACTGTTCCGCCATGGATTCAGTTTTTGCAGTGACCAGACCCCCGTCTCCAAATCCACCGAGATTTTTGCTGGGAAAAAAACTAAAACAACCCAAATCACCCAGTGTTCCCGTCATTCTGCCATTAACAGAAGCTCCAAAAGACTGAGCACAATCTTCAATCAACAGTAGAGAACGTTCTTCACATAACAGCTGAATTTCCTGAATACGGGCGGGCAGGCCAAACAGATGCACCACCAGCACTGCCTTGGTTCTTTCAGTGATGGCATCCTGAATTCGAATCGGATCAATATTAAACGTCTCCGGTTCTATATCAACAAACACCGGAGTAGCCCCAATACGGACTACAGATTCTGCTGTGGCAAAAAACGTAAAAGGCGTGGTAATCACTTCATCGCCAGGCCCTAAACCTGCTGCTGAGAGCGCCAGGATCAAGGCATCCGTACCATTGGCACAACTCACCGTCTCTTTTGCCTGAAGAAACTCACCCACTTCCTGCTCAAATGCAGTGACTTCCTCCCCCATAAGATAGCGACCTGAGTCCAGCACACGAGTGGCCGCCAGCCTGAGTTCCTTTTGAATAGGCTTATGCCAGGCGAGCGTATCCACCATAGGAATCATTGGCACCGAGCTCACTGGACATCTCCCTCAATAATGCTGGAAATCCGTGTGGCTAACTCCAAAGCCCGGTGTCCGTCCTCACCACTGACTCTGGGTGTTCTTGAATGACGGACACAGTTGAGGAAATCTTCTATTTCCCTGCGCAGTGAATCACTGTCTTTATAACTCAGCGCGTCACACTCAATATTGGGAATGCCCGGGAACATCTCACCTGCGCCCTTGTAAAAATGCGACATGTTCAAAGATTGAAAATCGATGCAGATGCATGACTTTTTCTGAAAGATATGCATTTTTCGCTTATATTTCTGACTAATTCTGCTGGCGGTAATATTCGCCACACAGCCTCCACTGAACGTCAGTCGAGCCTGTGCAATATCCACCGAATCGGACAATACAGCTGTTCCATTGGCCACCACATCCACCAATGGCTTATTGACCAGGCTCAAAATAATGTCCAGATCGTGGATCATAAGATCCATAACCACATTGATATCCATGGAGCGCGGCTTGAATCCTGCCAGACGATGAGATTCGATAAAACGAGGCTCATTCAGCAACGGGCCAACGCCAGAAAGCGCTTCATTGAAACGCTCCAGGCAACCCACTTGCAGAACCAGCTCCTGCTCCCGGGCTAACTGAACCAGCTCATTGGCTTCGTCCAGGCTAGTGGTAATGGGCTTTTCTACCAGGACATGAACACCGGCCTTAAGAAAGTCTCTTGAAACCTGATGATGAAGAAATGTGGGGACAGCAATACTGACGGCATCCACCTTGCCAACCAGTTGTTGATAGTCAGCAAAAAATTCTGTTCCGCATTCACTGGCAACAACACGACCACTGTCTTCATTAATATCAGCCACCCCCACCAGCTGGCACTCTGGTAACATGGCATATTTGTGGGCGTGAAATTTCCCCAGATATCCCGTCCCGACTACTGCGGTTCTGAGCATTGAAAGGTTCCATAACATTTTAATAAGCGCTATCCGAAAGCTGACTCTCAGCAATTCGAAATCGTTCCGGCTTATAAGATAGACCTTATTTCGAACCCTATCCGAACCGTCATGCAGAAAGAAAAGCGGTAGACGGTTTTAGCGTCTCAGAGAATTCAATACCGAAGGGGTTGGGTGAGTCTTTCTTTTGAGGTGATAGACATAGGGCGTAAAACTGTTGCCGAGATAGTGTTTCAAGGCCTGATCATCGCCTATCGGCCTGACTTGAGAATCATTGTGAAGCAGCCAGCCACGGGGCGTTTTTTCAATGTAAACATAGTGACCACCATACCACCCGCCCTGATGACAACTGATACCCGCCACTTCCATACTCATTGTGTTCGTACGACGCCCCTGTATGGAAACAGGAGTGGAAACAGGAACTTCCAGACCTTCCAGACAACTTTCGAAAAAAACTTTTCCTTCACGAACCAGCTTTCTTCCGCCCCGCTCACCATGCTTGAAAATCTTGGGCATCATCATCACCGTTTCAAGTGACCGTCCAAATGCCTCATAGACAGGCTCAAAGGTGGTTTTAACCCAGGGCGGCAGAATGACTCTTTTGGGTTTACCTTCTTCATCCAGTGTCTGATTGCGCTCAAAATAGCCAGTCTCAGCATTAAACACCATTGACTGAACTTCCGCTGCAAAGCCAGGATCGTACCCTCTTCCCACTTCAATCTTGAACGCTTCCAACCTTTCCTTCATCTGTCTCGCATTGCCTTTGTGATGAGACAGAATATCTTCTGCTTTTAGCCCTACATCCTTCTCATCTCCCGGCTCCCAAAAATAACTTCGTTCTTCAGGTTGCAGCTTCAGACATTCACGGAAATGAGCATTACCTCCTTCCTGCACTTCTGCAAAAATGACATTTTCCCTGCTCTTACCGACGACTCCTTCATAACGTTTTTCACCCAGCGTCAAAACTTTTCTAACCTGATTGCTATAGGACAGTCTGGGGTTGAGCATAGGTGTGAGAATCTTATTAACCACTTGGGTAAACTCATGGGCATCTTCCTGGGTAGCCCCCAAGAACAAAGGGCTGATCAGCCGATCCTGTCGGCATCGACCCAGCTGCTCGATAAACAGTTGGTTAATTTCATTCACTTCACTGGCTGGGACAAAATCCGCTCGAGACAACTTGATTGAACGCAGCAGGGTAATCAGGGAGGTATAAAGTTCCTGTCTCTGATTCAATAAGCTTGCACTGTCCTTCACTTCTTCTTTTCCAACAGGACGAGCTCTGGTATCCATCGCCTCCAGGTCTGCCATGGAAAACTGGTGAGACAGCAGTTTGATCATAGAGTTGTAATAACACTTGTTGCCCAGATTCTGCAGGCCTGGCGATTGTTCCGGGTTTTCCAGATCAGACCGATAACTGTCTCTGGATAATTGCCGCATTCTTGCCGTTTGTGGAAGTTCGGAGGGCTTTAGCTGGAGCCCCGACTCCCTGAACGTTTTCACCAGCTCCAGAAATACAGTGCCATTATCCGTTTTTCTCAGAAACTCACTGGCAAGGCCGGTGCGAACAGATGGGTAGCGTTTCAGTGTTTGCAGGAAGTACTGGAATGAGAAATTAAGCTCTTCAACCGATACCTTTCCATGCCTGGCCAGGTGAAGCCGTATCAACAACTGATCCATGCTGTGCTGAACCGCTTGATGGGCGTTAATAGGAAAAGGGCCTGAGCTTCTTATTCTCCTTACAGACTGGCTCAATTCAGGTTCCACCGTCAGGCTCTCAAGTGCCTGATACAGTGAATCACCAAAAAGCTTTTTCAGAGGCTTCCGTATTTTTGTTTCCGGATCAGAGCTCTCTGCTTTTGTAATCTGCCCCAGCTTCTCCATATCGCTGGCCAGCACTTCAGGGAAGTAGAGTTTTCTCAGTGTATTTCGAGTAGCTCGATCAGGAATCTTCTGAATTAACTCAGCCGGGGTATTGTTTAAATCAAAGAATCGAGCAACGCACTGTCGGTCCAGCGTTCGGGTGGGCGTGGTGACCAGCTCTCCCCCTAAAGCGACAGACTTGATACGCACCATACCGGCGGCCGCCATTTTCAGAGAAGCCAAACGTTCATCTTTGCACTGTTCAACCACCCGAAGATGAATCAGTTTCACCACATTTTTTCGGCCTGACCCTGAACGAAACCAGTTGGTCGGGCTGACAATTCTGAGCAGCCAGCCTAACCAGCCAGACTTGCGGGTTTTAAATTGTCTATCAGACACTCCAAACAGTTCAGCCCCTGTCTGTAGTGCTGACCAGGTATCCTTACCCAGCAGTTCATCAGGTTTCATGGATGGTCCTGACGGCTCTCCTTACTGTTTGCTGTGAAAATAAAACGACCAGGCTTAGTATCTATTTTCATCGCTCAGGTTTAGCCGCATTTTCGGCTCATACCTGTTGCCCTATGACTGATTAATCGGACATTCACTCAATTTCAAGGACGGGCAAATTCCGGGTTAATGTTATTTCTTCTGTTGAAATTTCAGCACCCAGCGCCAGTATTTCAACCCCTGCAGCCGCCGCTTCTTTTATGGCATCACCGTACTTAGGATCAATCTCATGAGCCGGAGCTACACGCTCAATGCCTGTGTGCTGAACACAAAAAATCAACACAGCTCTGTGACCTGACTCAACCATGGCCATCAATTCCCTAAGGTGCTTAGTGCCTCTCGTGGTCACAGAATCTGGAAACAAACCCAGTCCATCACCTACTGCCAGTGTGACACTTTTCACTTCAACATAACAATCCGGCAAGCCTTCCTGCTGCAGCAAAAAATCTATGCGGCTTTTTTCTTCACCGTAGGGGACTTCTCTGCGAACCTCATCGTATTCAGCCAGCTCAGGAATTCGCTTCAGGACCAATGATTCTTCCACCAGCTTGTTCGCTCTGCCGGTATTCAATCCGGCCAGGGTGACTTTTTCCTCGGTTCCAAAAATAACAGGTATCTCAGCCAGTTCCCAAGTACAGGGATACTTGCGTTTGGGATTACCAGAGTCTAAATACCAGACTTGCTTGCCCGGATAGAGACAATTTTTCATGGAACCGGTATTGGGACAATGCAACGTAATGGTGCTGCCATCCTCCAACTCAACATCGGCCATGAACCTTTTGTAACGTCGAATCAGGCGGGCTGATTGAAGATTTTTTTCAAACTTCATACGAATATTTCATTAAATCAAACATTGATATTCTAAAATTGCATTCTATGATAGCCAGTTGACGGTTTCCTCTAATAGTATTTTGTGATTACTATGTGATGAGTGGGTGATCACTTGTCGACAGCGACAGAAGCAATTTTTTATGGCGCATTGCCATAGCTTTTGGTAGTTTCACCGCTTCTGTGAGGAAGGCAAGAGGCATAGGGGCCAGATTGTATGATGATATTGGCAACCCGTAGTGTTGACCTCAGCTTTCAGGGAAGTCGGAGAAATCCGGCATTCGGATGGAAAGCCTGGTAAAGCAGTATGTCGGGCTATTTAATGAGAAGGTGATGAGGCTGTAATCATGTCAGCACAGAAAAAAGCCGATCAAGGTAACTTACTTCGTTCTTTCACTCCGTATGTGGAGAAAGAAGGCGAAGAGTACATGAATGATAAGCAGGTCGAACATTTCATCAACATCCTCAAGCAGTGGAAGCAGGAGCTGATGGAAGAAGTGGATCGCACTGTAAACCATATGCAGGATGAAGCAGCAAACTTCCCCGACCCGGCTGACCGAGCCAGTCAGGAAGAAGAGTTCAGCCTGGAGCTGCGTACCCGTGACCGTGAACGCAAGCTGATCAGAAAAATCGACAAGACTCTGACTCGTATCGAGGAAGAAGATTACGGTTTTTGTGACTCCTGCGGTGTGGAAATTGGCGTCCGTCGTTTGGAAGCTCGCCCCACAGCCACTCTTTGCATTGACTGCAAAACCCTGGCTGAGATCAAGGAGAGGCAGTTGGGTCAATAATACCCTGCTATAGCTGCCTTCTTAACAGAGCCGCGCCTTCAAACTCGCGGCTCTGCTGTTTTTGCACACATGAAAATCGGGCGTCGCAGAAGTCGACGATCACTCGTTTGAACGGCTCAAGGCTGTTTTAACGGCTCAAGGCTGTTTCATCTGCTTATGGCTTGATGACCATAGACATGCCCATTGATAAAGAACATGCCCGTAGCGGAAAAAAGCCAATCTATATTGGCCGCTTTGCGCCCTCCCCTTCTGGTCCATTACATTTTGGATCGTTGGTGGCCGCTCTGGGCAGCTATCTTGATGCTCGTTCCAAAAACGGAATTTGGCTGGTTCGTATGGAAGACATTGACCCTCCCAGAGAGCAGCCTGGCGCAGCCGATCAAATTCTGAAGTCGCTGGAAGCCTATGGTTTGCACTGGGATGAACAGGTGCTTTTCCAAAGCCAGCGTCATGAAGCTTACCGGCAAATTATCAATCACCTGGAAGCCAAAGGCTTCATATACCCCTGCACCTGTACCCGTAAAGATCTTCAAGGTTACGGCGGTGTTTATCCGGGAATCTGCAGGGACAAGTCTGACAACACAAAGACTCAACACTCTTTGAGAGTTAGATGCCCGGAAAAGATCATTGAATTTCAGGACCTGATCCAGGGTTCAATCCAATATGCCCTACCCGATCTGGGTGACTTTATTATTCAACGCAAAGACGGTCTGTTTGCTTACCAGCTTGCTGTTTGTGCAGACGATGCGTACCAGGGTATTACCCATGTCGTCAGAGGTTATGACCTTTTGAATGCCACTCCCTGGCAGATCTATTTGTTGTCACTGCTCAACACCACAACTCCCACCTATGCTCATGTCCCCGTTATCACACTGGAAAATGGCGACAAGCTGAGCAAGCAGAATCATGCGCCCGAGATTCCTCTTGATCAGCCGGAACAACAATTATTTAAAGCGCTACAGGCTTTGGGACAAAACCCGGACAAAGCACTGGCAAGCAGTAGTGTTTCCGATATTCTTCGATGGGGCATAGCCCATTGGCAGATAGAAAAAGTCGCAAAAAGACCTTCTGTGCCGCTGGCGGCTTTATCCTGAAGGTAGGGAGTGTTATATATAAAGTAATAAGAGGCTGAAATGGCCTCTACGATTGTCGAGAAAGATGTGTCTAGGGAGTGGATATGTCCGTTATCAACAGGGTTGTGCGTCGGTGGCTGCCTGCTGCTGCAGTGTGTTCTCTTTCGCTATGGGCATTCATTCCTCATACTCTGGCGCTTTCGCCCAAGGAAGTGACTCCCATGCCGGGAGCCGCTGTTGATATTACCGACTCTGAATTTTGCCAGAAAGCCCGCTTCGAACGGGAAAGTGCCGTCGGCAAAGAACCCGATCTGACTAAAATTGATGCCGTAAATTCCCAGGATGCGGCTCTCTGCTTTACCCCCGACGAAAATCTTTTCTTCGTTGCCAATCAGGAAGCTCAGGACATTCTTGGCCCTCACGCCCCCTGGTATTTGCAAATCAGCCGTGAGTTTCGTGAGCGGGTCAAAGAAGCCTGCAAGATCATGGGTTATCAGAATGACGAAGTCAGTCGAGCCTTCGATCACTGCACCGACAATCGATACGAAGAGCTCATGGGCCCCTACGAAGACAAGTATCGCCGGGAAGCCGGAAACTATGTTCGCAAAAGAAGACAGGTGGCAGAAAGTCTGGTGGTTCGTTGCGACGCAGCCCTGAGTATCAAGCGTACCCGTTTACCAAGAGATCTGAAATTCCCTCTGGCTTACTACGATAAGCGCATCAATGCCTTGCCCAGCTGGTTTCTGGAAGAAAAACTGGACGACAGCGCCTGGATCAAAAAGATGGGTGATCTGAAGGCCAATGAATTGATGAACGACATACTGGGCGAAGACTGTCCCGGTAACATGGTTTACTGGGTCACTTACAACCCACCGAGTGTTTGATAGCAGAAGTCCGTCAGAATTAATCAGCCTATCTAATGAGCAATATCTGATTTTTGATGTACGACACTGATAATGTCAGGTTGTTGTTCTGTAAGAATATAGAAAATCAGGTGTGAGCCAATGGGTATGCAGAAATATCCGGACTTAATCTCATATCTGGCTTGCCCTGCTTTCGGATTTTCAGCAGATCCTCTTTCGCCTTTTTCCTTATCTTGTATTGACCGGTCACTGGTGCTTCTCGTGAAGTTCAGCAAGCAGACTATCTGAACTAAAGTCTTCAACAACCTGACTATTTTCACCCTCTTCCAGTTCTCGCCTCAAAGCCTCAAGTTTGACTTCATCTTCTTCCAACTTTCGTAATCCAGCCCTGATAACTTCACTGACTGACTGGTATCTGCCCTCCTTGATTTGTTCTGTCACAAACTGTTCAAAATGATGACCTAAGGTCACCGAAGTATTCCTACTCATCAAGACGCTCCTGTATTAATTAATATTACATATTAATACAGATTGTGAGCATTTGATGAATTTCGCTGAGAATTGCTCAAACTATCCACCCAAAGAGAAATAAATAGTTTGCTACCTGCCGAGTGGTGAATGATTATTCACAACAGCAACTCGACATACACTCTCCCTTTTGCGGTTTACCCCAACACTGGTTAACATGGACAGTCCGATATCAAACTCGTACTGAAGTTTCATGTACATCTATCGTCTGGTTCTACTCCTGGTTATCAGCATTTATCTTTTCTCTCCTGCCATTATGGGATGGTGGATTACGACCGGAGATAGCTGGTACCAACCCTGGATTCTCTGGTTTATCGTGATTCTGGCTGGCTTTCTGCTTCAACCCAGGGGGAAGTCGGATGAGTTTTGAACTCGAAGAACTCCTTCTGGTCAGTGTCGCTTACTTGCTGGCCTTATTTCTTTGCGCGTGGGCCACTGAAAAAGGCCTGATCCCCAAACGAATTACGCAACATCCTGCGGTCTACGTTCTGTCTCTGGGTGTCTATGCTTCCAGCTGGGCCTACTTTGGCAGTCTGGGCATTGCCAGCGAGCATGGCTATGTCTTTCTTGCTTTTTATTTTGGCGTGAGTGGGGCTTTTCTACTGGCTCCGGTTTTACTCCATCCTATTCTGAGAATCACCCGAACTTACCAACTCAGCTCTCTTGCAGATCTTTTTGCCTTCCGGTTTCGAAGTCCGGTAGCCGGAACCCTGGCGACCGTATTGATGCTGACCGCCACCATGCCCTTGCTTTCTCTGCAGATTCAAGCGGTATCCGACAGTATTCACCTGATCAGCAAGGAGTACTCTCCGGAAAAGCTAGCCATTGTCTTTTGCATTATGGTGACCCTGTTTGCGGCTCTTTTCGGAACCCGACACTTGTCCACCCGAGATCGTCATCAAGGGCTGGTCATGGCCATTGCCGTTGAATCACTGGTCAAACTATTGGTGATGATGACTCTGGGACTGGTGATTCTTTTTGAAGTGTTCAATGGTCTCGATGGCGTGGAAGCCTGGCTTGCTGTCCATCAGGACACTCTGGTCAAGATGCAAACACCGCTTGAGGATGGTCCCTGGCGCAGCATGCTGCTGATGTTTTTTGCCTCAGCCATTGTTATGCCGCACATGTTCCATATGACCTTTGCCGAGAACCGCAGCCAACGTTCCCTTCATATTGCCAGCTGGGCGCTGCCTCTGTTTTTGCTGGTGCTCAGTTTGCCGACCTTGCTGATTCTCTGGGCTGGCATCAAACTGGACAGTCCTGTGGCAGCTGATTACTTCCCGCTGTTCATAGGTCAGGCACTGGGTATGCCCTGGCTAACCATTGTTGCCTATATTGGAGGTCTGGCTGCAGCCAGTGGCCTGACGATTGTCACCACCCTGGCCCTGTCCTCAATGATCATGAACCATATAGTGCTGCCTTATTATCCACCTCACATTCAGGTTGAGGTGAATATTTATCGCTGGCTGGCCTGGTTTAAACGATGCCTCATCCTGGCTCTGATTCTGGGCTCCTACGGCTTTTACCGTATGCTCGAAGCCCAGCATGCTCTTTATAACCTTGGCGTTATAGCTTACGTCGGAGCCTTGCAACTTCTACCGGGCGCACTTTGTGTGCTGTACTGGCCCAAAGCCAACCATAAAGGTTTTATTTCCGGTCTGGTTGCCGGTACAGCCATCTGGTTCTTCACCATGATGCTGCCTCAGATGGTGGATTTCAGCCTTTACAGTTCAGCCATGGATGAAGTTTCGAACTATCTTTATCAACAGTGGCACCTGCTTGGCATGACTTCACTGACCGTCAATGCAGTGCTGATCTATCTGGTCTCGAGCTTCACCAGTATGTCCTCCGAAGAACGCTCAGCCGCCAGTGCCTGCCAAGTGGAAAGTAGCAGTCACAATGAACAGAAAGTGCCTGAAGCCAAGTCTACTTATGACTTTCATGAAATGTTGAGCAAACCTTTGGGAGGACTGGTCGCTCATAAGGAAGTCTCTAGAGCGCTCAGCGATCTCAACATGAGAGAAGACGAGAACCGCCCCCACGCCCTTCGCCGTCTAAGGGAACGTATTGAGAAGAACCTTTCAGGCCTGATGGGACCAACCGTAGCCCACGATATCGTTGACACCTTTTTGCCCTGGGATGAAAACAAGGGTTATGTTACCCAGGATATTCATTTCATGGAATCCCGGCTGGAAGCCTACCGCAGCCGACTCAGTGGTCTGGCCGGGGAGCTGGATGATCTAAGGCGATATCATCGTGACACCCTGAACAACCTGCCGATGGCGCTATGTTCAGTCGATGCAGCAGGAGACATCATGCTCTGGAATCAGGCTATGAGTCAGATGACCGATATTTCAGCCAAAGATGTTCTGGGCAGCCCTCTCAACCAGATTGCCGCTCCCTGGAATAAAATTCTCAGCAACTTTGCCCAGATAGACAGTGAACACCTGCCCAAACATGGTATAGAAATTAATGGGCAGCTGCGTTATTTCAACCTTCACAGAGCCAACCTTGAAGCCCCTGTATCAGGCACCAGTGGCAACAAGGTTATGCTGCTGGAAGACCACACCGAAAACCAGATGCTGGAAGATCAGTTGTTCCACAGTGAACGTCTGGCTTCCATAGGCCAGTTGGCGGCAGGCGTCGCCCATGAGATCGGCAACCCGGTCACAGCAATTGACTGTCTGGCTCAGGAACTGAAGGCTCTGTCTGAAGAAAATGACACCCAGGAAGTGGCAGGGCAGGTACTGGAGCAGACCAAGCGAGTTTCCAAAATTCTACAAATGCTGATGAGTTATTCTCACAACGGCAAGAACCGCTCTGAAGCGAGCAGTCATGAGCCCGTTGATCTCTTCAGCGGGGTTCAGGAGTCCATCAGCCTGTTGCAACTTGGACGAAAGAGCAGCAATATCAGCTTTCTTAACTTGTGTGATCCAGAACACAAAGTGACGGGTGATCAACAGAAACTGCAACAGGTCTTTATCAACCTGCTGAACAACGCAGTGGATGCTTCTGATGAGAAAAGCACGATCACCATCAGAACATCAGCTACTGCTCATACCGTCAAAATCGAAGTAGAAGATCAGGGTCATGGCATTCCTGCCAGTATCCAGGAACGTCTATTTGAACCCTTCTTTACCACCAAAGAGGCCGGCAAAGGAACAGGCCTTGGCCTGGCACTGACCTGGAATATCATTGAAGAACACTTTGGTACCATCAAGGTCATCAGTCCAACCGATAAAAATCTTGAAAAAGGTACACGCTTTGAAATTTCCCTGCCGCGTCATGAGCCTAAGAGCATCAGGCAGCAGCATGGTTATATGACTTATCAGCCCCATGATTCATGGGAGCAGGAGGGGGAAACCGTATGAACCAGGGTAATATTCTCATTGTGGAAGACGAAGAGATTATTCGTGCTTCTCTGAGAAGGCTGCTGGAAAGAAATGACTATACCGTCAGCGAAGCAGGTTCCGTCCACGAAGCTGAGCTGTCATACACTCTGAAAGAATTTGATCTGATCATCAGTGACTTGCGCTTGCCTGGTTCACCGGGCACCGAGATGATCAACCTGGCCGAAGGTATACCGGTTCTGATCATGACCAGTTATGCCAGCCTGAACTCGGCCGTCAGCACCATGAAAATGGGGGCGGTTGATTATATTGCCAAACCCTTTGACCACTCTGAAATGCTGGAACGTGTCGCAGCAATTATGGCGCGTAAACCAGCCACTCCTGATAAATCATCAGAAGACGTGATCTGCGACGCAGATTCAGGATACAGCGGTATTCTGGGGCAGTGCGATGCCATGAAACTGCTGTTCAAGCGCATCCGCAAAGTGGCGCCCACCGATGCCACTGTTCTGATTCAGGGTGAATCGGGTACAGGTAAGGAACTGGTGGCTCAGGCTATCCATGAGAACAGTCGTCGCGCCAACGGCCCGATGATTTCTGTCAACTGTGCAGCCATTCCTGAAACTCTGATTGAATCAGAACTCTTTGGCCATGAAAAAGGCTCCTTCACCGGTGCGACTGCGGCCAGGACAGGTTTGATTGAAGCAGCCAATGGCGGCACTTTGTTTCTTGATGAGATTGGCGAGCTGCCTCTGGAAGCCCAGGCTCGTCTTCTGAGAGTACTTCAGGAAGATGAAATCAGACGAGTCGGCTCGGTACAGTCCCAGAAAGTAGACGTACGACTGATTGCGGCTACCCACCGAAACCTTCGCCAGCTCTCTGCCAGTGGTGAGTTCCGGGAAGACCTTTACTATCGACTCAAAGTGGTTGAGCTTCGTATCCCTGCTTTGCGTGAGCGAGGCAACGATGTACTGATGCTGGCTGAAAAACTGCTGAAAAAAGTCTGCAACAAAATGGAGCTGGAAGTTTATTCCTACTCTCCGGAAGCGATGGCAGCCATTTGTCAGCATCAATGGCCAGGCAACGTTCGTGAGCTGGAACATGCCATTGAACGCTCAGTGATTCTCTGTGACGATGACATCATTACACCCGAGACTCTGGATCTGGATGTTCATGTAAAATCCACTCTGTTCAGGTCTGACACCAGCAATGCAGGCAGTGATAACGTGGTTGAAACTCAGGACGGACTGTCACTGGAAGACTACTTCCAACGCTTCGTGCTTGAACATCAGGATCAGATGACCGAAACCGAACTGGCACAAAAGCTGGGTATCAGTCGTAAAACACTCTGGGAGAGGCGACAGAGACTGGGCATTCCCAGAAAGAAGGCCTCTGCATAAGCTAAATCGGGAAGAAAGTTAAGCCGTCTGATCAGGCAATCTTTCAGACATTGTGATAAAACAGCAGGTGCACTGACATTATATTCCGGAGAAAATTCTCCAGGAAGAAGAAAATAACAACAATAAGCAGCAATTAGCTGCCAATGGACTGCACCTGTGGACACAATCGTTTACGCCATCCCGGTCTTTATGGTGATGATTGCCATCGAAATCGTGGCGACCATTATCAGGAAGAAAGACTACTACCGTCTGAATGACGCCATCAACAGCCTTAGTGCCGGTATGATGAGCATCACCAGTGGCATTATCCTCAAGATCGTTGAAGTCACTATCTACACCGGAATTTTTTCACTGGTTGCCCTGATCGAGTTTAATAGTTCTGACCTCTGGGTCTGGCTGGTCGCTTTTGTCTTCTATGACTTTTGCTACTACTGGACGCATCGTATGGGCCATGAAATTAACATACTCTGGGCGGCTCATGCCGTGCACCATCAAAGTGAAGAATACAATCTCACGACGGCCCTGAGACAAACCAGCTCGCGCTTTATATTGGGCTGGTTGTTCTATATACCCATGGCCGTCATTGGAATTCCGCCCCTGGTATTCTTCACCGTTGGACTGATCAACCTGCTGTATCAGTTCTGGGTACATACCCGTCATATTCATAAGCTGGGATGGTACGAGAATTTCTTTGTTACCCCTTCCAACCATCGGGTACACCATGCCAAAAACCGTAAGTATCTGGACAAGAATTACGGGGGCGTTTTCATTATCTGGGATAGATTCTTCGGGACTTTCCAGGAAGAAGACGAGAACTATGAAGCGATTCGTTATGGCACCCTGAAGCCACTTCGAAGTTGGAACCCTTTCTGGGCTAACCTGCACCTATACAGCGATATGTGGAAAGACGCCAAAGCCACTAAAAGCTGGAAAGACAAATTTACCCTCTGGTTCAGGAAAACAGGTTATCGGCCCGCTGATGTCGCAGCCCCGATGAAAATGCCCGATATCCATGGCTATCAAAACTTTGATCCTGCACTTTCACGATTCCGGCAGATCTATGTGGGTGTGCAATTCTTCCTGCTGATAATTGGAACAACTGCCCTTATGGCTGTATACCATACTACGCCAACCTGGTTTGATACCTTATGGATTGTCGTTCTGGGTATCAATCTGGTCATGAACGGCTCGGTTATGGAAAAACCGAATCAGGCCATGAAGCTTGAATGCCTGCGTTTTGGCATCACTGCCATAGCCCTGGCAGTAACGACAACATTGATGCCAGTGGCTTCAATAGTATGGGTGGGACTGGTCATGCTGACGGCTGTATCTCTAACCTGTTTACGCAGGTTCTCAAATACTTCTGAGCCTACCACTGCCGCCATAGAATCCTGATAGAAATCATCATAGTGCAATCTGAAACTGATTCAGGTTGCACGCCTCTCAACCTAACTTCTTAATAAATATGAATTAATTTTTCTTATAGCCAAATAACGCCTGCTCCATAACGGATCGAGCTATTAATTCAATGGGAAGATACCTGAACACTGCCTATAGTTTTCTTGTTGCTGTCGCAACCTGTCGAAATCCTCATTGAGAACATCATCATGAATCCGCTACAACCAAACGACTTGTGTCGCAGGGCTTCCCTTGTTGCAGTTTCGAGTCTGTTTATCAGCCTATGTCCGCTCAGTTATGCAGAATATGCAGATGAAGCAACTACGTCTGTAGAAGCGGTGTTTAATCAGGGTATTGGCTTGTATGGTACCGTCGATCTGGGCAAATGTATGATGCGACTTGATCCCAGCACTCCCACGGCAGAAAACAAAGTCCCTGCAAAAACCCTGTCAACACGCCAGCATGGCCATATCAGGGACGTAGCCACCAGCCTGAATAACTCTCATGTGATCAGGATGACCTTTGATGACAAAACCAGTCCTACCTATGTGGTTCGCTCAGAAAGCCTCAGAATTACTCCGGGAGATGATTCAGGGGGCAATCCTGGCTGGATTATCAGGGAGTTCAAATTCAACAAGGGAATGAGTATGGAAGCAGACGTCCAGCTCAGTGCTCACGAGTCATGGACCTGGGATTGCAGTGATGCAGCCATTAACATTACCAATGAGCTGCCTATAACACCCCCTCCCTCCAAGAAACCAGTAGAAGAGCTTTGAGGGTTTACTCAGGAGCCGGATTTGAGTTGAGCAATCTTCAGCTCATTTCTGGCAACCTTGAGATGGTTGATGGCGTCTAACTCCATTTTCTGTAATCTGGATTCTTGGGCTGTCTGTTCTCGATAAATCGCTTCGGCATTATCCAGCTCAGTTTTTAGAGCATCCATTTTCTTTGCCAGCTCTTCATCCGCTTCATGACTGGATTCCAGTAACGCCATCTGACCATTGAGTCGGGTCAACCGCTCTGAACACTCTCCTACCCTGTGTTGGATTTCTTCCAGGTTTCTCAGAATTGAAGTTTCGAAGGCTTCTGCCTCAGTGACTCGCTGCTGGAGCTGCTCCAGATTGTCAGATTCCATGAGTACTATTATTTCCTCGCTGCCTCTTTTTCGGTTTTTTCTATATCTTTTCTGACGGACTCGGGATATTGCCGCTGTATATCCACCATACTATTGCCAAACATAATATGCTCAATAAACTCAGGATCGAAGTACTTGAATTGTTCAGAATCTTTCATCGCCCCTAGCAGGGCAGCACTGAGGTTGGACCTGAGCCTGACTTTTTCATTCACATCCAGACCCGAGGCGCCTATATCGGCCAATGCCTGTCGGTAATCATTAGGCCTTCGCACATGGCCTATGGACTTTTCCAATGCCTGAACGCTCATACCTTTATGGGGCGTTATCCCTTTCAAAAATGCCCTCATCTGAGTATTGGAGGGATTCAAAGGCCGCAGTCCCGACTGGCTGACTTTGGTCTTTTTCGTTGCTTTAGTCTTTTTCACTAAGGGTTCGGAAGCTTCGGTCTGCTTTTTTTCAGCCTTTGGCTTTACATCCTTTTGGGGTGCTTCGTCCCTAATGGTCGTTTTTTCGGAAGATCGAGTCTTTTTCCGGGAAGACTGCCTTTCTGCTCTTTCCTGCTGCTTTATATTTTTATCAATTTCTTTCTGGGCTTTCCTGCCTTCTGTTTCTGATTTGCGAGCTGATTTTACTTTTTGCTTCAGCGAGGCAACTTCGACTTCCAGTCGAGCCGCTTCGGTTTTAGCTTCTGATACATGATGCTGAACCACAGATCTTACAGGCGATGTATCAATGCCATGTTTCATCTGCTTTTCATCTGCAGCGACCAGTAATTTCTGACCATGGGTAGTTAGAGCATTGGCTTTTTTCAACGCCCTTTCCATAGATTTGAGCTCTTCTCCCAACCTTTTGCTGGACTGATCTTTTGCTGCCACAACCTTACTGCGAATTTTGGGCACCGACTTGCCCAGAGACGACGCATCTTTTTGCAGGCGTTCCAATGCCTGATGTGCTTTCTTATCAGCCTTTGCAGCTTTCTTTTTTTCGGTTTTCAGATCCTTTTGAGCCAGCTCCAGGTCTTTCACTTCCTGCTTTCGTGTACTGACCAGCTGATCTGACTCCCCGGCGGCCCAGCTCGCATGTCTTTCTGCAGTGGTCATTCTCTTGCCACCCAGACCGGCATCGAGCAGGTTCTCCTCCAGCGTTCCCTGTTTAGCCAGGCTGTGTGCTTCGGACTGAAGCTTTCTGGCTTCTTTTAATGATGTGTTGGCATCCTTCAGGGCTGCTGACAGGGCGTCTTTACTGTTTCGATCAACCCTGGGTCTTGATTTAGAACCTTCTAAAGAGATTCTTTCCCTGACATCGCTGGCTTTGGCAAAAAGTCGTTCTTCACGGGAAGGTTCAGAGGGCAGCTTTTTCTCAACATCTTCGGGAGAAACCACCTGAATGTCGTGATCAGACAAGCTGCTGCCTGAGAGTCTGGAAGGTTCAAGACTGCCACTGTTCAGATTAATCTTGGGATCAATACGGGTTAGAGAGTCACGATTAAGACGGCCAGGATTTTCAGCCTCTTGCTGGGTAACAGGAGCTGAATCCGATCCTGAGGTCTTGGGGAGGGTAGGGTATATCCCTGCCTGTGAAATGCTGGGTTGGGGCATCTGGCTCCTGACTTCCCTGTAAACAGGCCCCAATGAAGAGGCCCTTTACTGTAAATCTAGTACAGTCAGGGCCTGATCTGATTAGCCTCTCATCCAGTCATGATATTTTTTAACCCACTTCAGTAAGCCTTCCGGGGCATGCGCCCGCTTCCATTCACCTGCAGCGTATTTGTTGGACTCACTGAGGGTTGGATAAATATGAATGGTGCCGAGAATCTTGTTCATTCCCAGACCGTGCTTCATGGCAGTAATGTACTCGGTGATCAGCTCGCCTGCATGGTAGCCAACAATGGTGCACCCTAAGATTTTATCGCTACCCGGCTTGGTCAGAACTTTGATAAATCCTTTGGCTTCTTCATCAGCAATAGCTCTGTCCAGATCGTCTATACCGTAACGGGTTAATTCATAGGGAATACCCTGCTCTTTCGCTTCGGTTTCGTTGAGACCGACTCTGGCCACTTCAGGATCAGTAAATGTGCACCAGGGCATCACCGAGTAGTCCACTTTGAACTTTTTGAAGCGCCCGAATAAAGCATTCACAGAGGCATACCAGGCTTGATGGGCCGCTGCATGAGTGAACTGATAAGGCCCAGCTACATCACCGCAGGCATAAATATTCGGGAATCTTGTCTGCAGATATTCATTAACCGCTATCGTTCCGCGCTCTGTGGTTTCTATCCCAAGCGCTTCAAGCCCCAAACTGCCGGTGTTGGCTTTTCTACCTGTCGCAAACAGTACCGCATCAAAATCAATTTCAACGGTTTGACCGTTATGTTCCGCTACCAACCATTGCCTGCTGCCTTCTCTGTGAAAAGATCGGGTTTCATGCTTTAACCTGAGATCAACACCGTCTTTGCGAAACTGAGACATCACTTCAACAGAAACATCCGGATCTTCGCGATGCAACAAACGGGGACCATGATCCAGCTGGGTAACATTCACACCCAGTCGAGCGAAAGCCTGAGTCAATTCACAACCGATAGGGCCGCCTCCGATCACCAGCAGTCTTTCAGGCTTCTCGCGAATGTCCCAAATGGTATCTGACGTGTAATGGGTAATCTGATCAATGCCCGGCAAAGGGGGTACAAAAGGTCTGCCACCACTGGCTATGATGATGTTTCGGCTGGAAATCCGCTTACCGTCAACTTCAATTTCCCACGGGCTGACCAGCTTGGCTGCACCCGTCACACAGTTCACTCCCAGATCGGTATAACGCTCAACGGAATCATGAGGTTCAACTTGCTTGATGACAGACTGAACACGCTCCATCACCGCCGTAAAGTTCACATCGGCCTGAACATTTTCCAAACCGAACTCATTAGCCCGCTTCATGTAGTGAGCTACCTTGGCAGAACGAATCAAAGCCTTACTGGGAACACAGCCAGTATTGAGACAGTCGCCACCCATTCTGTGCTTTTCGATCAAAGTCACCTGAGCCTTGACCGCAGCAGCAATATAACTGCTCACCAGACCGGCAGAACCGGCACCAATCACGGTCAGGTTATTATCGAACTTACGGGGTTTTCTGAAGCCCTTGTAAAGACCTGAATGACCAAACATGACTTACTCCCCCCCCTTTTCTTCACTAACTGGAGGCTTCTTAACCAAAGCAACACCCTTACGGGCAAGCCAGGGGAAAATCCCCAACAACACAAATGATCCGATGAGTCCCGGCGTCAGAATGCCACTCACCGATAACTCCTGAACCTGGGCCAGTTGAGCGCCTGCATTCACAAAAACAGCCGTCCCCGGCAGCATGCCAAGCTGACTGACCCAGTAAAAAGCACGGGCCTTCATGGGAGTCAGACCCATCACGAGGTTTATCACGAAGAAAGGCACTGCAGGAATCAATCGCAGGGTCAGAAGGTAGAAAAGCCCGTCTTTCTCAATACCGTTATTGATGGTTTCAAGATAGTTGCCAAACTTGTTCTGAACCCAATCCCTCAACAGTGTTCTGGAAATAAGGAAAGCCAGAGTAGCTCCAATGGTGCTGGCAAAAGAAATCACAATCAGGCCTGTTGTCAGCCCAAAAATAGCCCCACCCACTACGGTCAATAAGGCTGCGCCAGGTAACGAAAGCCCCGTCACAGCAATATAGATGGCAAAAAACACTGCAATAGTCAGTGCCGGGTTATCGCTGTAAAGCGATTGAAAATAATCACGCGTCAGATACTGCTGTGCATCCAGCGAGAAGAATGCAGCAATGGCAGCTACAACAGCAACCAGCAGGATAATTTTACTTTTATTCATAGATTGCCCTTCGCCTGGAGCCTCCAGAACCGTTGTACAACATTCTGCCGGGAGAGCTTGCAGACTACTTAAATCGAGTCTTTTTCGTATAATGCCTGTCAGACTTTACGTTAGCCACACCCATTTGGTTTCAAACGTCATAAGCGGGACATTCGCTTCCAAAGGA
The DNA here is from genome assembly GCF_051008435.1 of Endozoicomonas sp. Lineage (GTDB taxonomy): Bacteria > Pseudomonadota > Gammaproteobacteria > Pseudomonadales > Endozoicomonadaceae > Endozoicomonas_A. The sequence continues at coordinate 22,348 of NZ_JBPCXO010000208.1, forward strand.
TCCGCCCCTCTGACAGATCAGGCCACATTGGGGATTGACGGACGAAAACAAACTTTTTAACAGTCATCTTCAGAGTACGAACATGATCCAGCGACCTTTCCCAGCCAGCCGCCCAAGACGGATGCGTTTTGACGATTTTTCCCGTCGCCTGATGCGGGAAAACCGCCTCAGCCCGGACGATCTGATCTACCCCGTATTCATTCTTGAAGGCAATAATCATCGGGAAGCCATTCCTTCCATGCCTGGCATAGAACGAATGACTGTCGATGAGCTGATTCGCGAAGGTGAGGAACTTCTGGAACTGGGTATTCCTGCCATCGCCCTGTTTCCGGTCACACCTGCCGAGAAAAAGTCTGATGATGCGGCCGAAGCCTGGAATCCGGAAGGACTGGTTCAGCGCGCCGTTCGAGAATTAAAACAAAAACTGCCTGAGCTGGGCATTATTACCGATGTAGCTCTGGACCCGTTCACCCGTCATGGTCTGGATGGCCTGATTGATGAAACAGGTTATGTCGTTAATGACCCAACGGTGGACGTACTGGTTAAACAAGCCCTTTCTCATGCCGAAGCTGGGGCCGACATCGTGGCACCTTCTGACATGATGGATGGCCGAATTTCCGCAATTCGTACCCGACTGGAAGAAACCGGTCATCTGAACACCCGAATTCTTGCTTATTCTGCCAAATACGCTTCCAGCTATTATGGCCCCTTTCGGGATGCAGTGGGCTCTGCCGGTAACCTGGGCAAGAGCAACAAACATAACTTCCAGATGGATGTTGCCAATATTGATGAAGCTCTCCATGAAATAGCAGCTGACCTGAATGAAGGCGCAGATATGATCATGGTGAAGCCTGGCATGCCTTACCTGGATGTGGTCAGAAGAGCTAAGGATGAGTTCAAGGCACCGACCTTTGTTTATCAGGTCAGCGGTGAATACGCCATGCATCAGGCGGCCATTGCTAACGGCTGGCTGGATCGGGACGCCATCATGATGGAGTCACTGCTCTGTTTTAAACGGGCTGGAGCTGACGCCATTCTGACCTACTATGCCAAAGAAGCAGCTCGCCTGATGAAACAATAACCGGATTGTAATGATTCGGGGAACTCAGAGCGCCAGGTACGATCCAATAAGCTGCAGTACCTGGTAGCTCTGGCATAATAAGTGCTTGATTGTCATCAAGCTGTCACATCACTTTGTAAAATACCTCGTGCCAGCTTAAAGCAATTAACATTCTTTTGATTTTTGAAGCTATTGATCAATCCCCGTCAATTTCCAAGAGATCCTAAGGTTTGTTACTCAACTCAGCCACCAAAACAGCGTACAATCGCTAAACAACAACAATCCGCTGTCAATCTGGCTACTGTCTGTCGCCACTACCGATGTAGTAAGAGGTCCCATGGATAATTCACAAGACCGGGAACTCCCCGAAACTCAAAGCAGAGCCAAAGAGAGTCTGGAGCCAGTTGCTCCGGTGCCTCGCATCACAGACCTCAGCAACCCGGAATACTACATCAACAGGGAGCTGAGCCACCTGCAGTTCAACCGTCGTGTTCTTGAACAGGCATTGAACGACGATCACCCTCTGATTGAACGTCTCCGCTTCCTGTTGATATACAGCTCAAACATGGATGAGTTTTTTGAAATCCGTGTAGCCGGACTGATGCAACAGGTTGAGTTTGCCCGTGAGCAGGTCGGACTCGATGGATTGGGCCCTAAAGCAGTCCTGAAAGAAATCAGCAACCAGGCCAAAGAAAGCGTTCAGCTGCAATATGAGATACTGAACGACAAGCTATTACCCCGTATGGCCAAGCAGGGCATTCGATTTATTCGTCGCAACCAGCTCAACGACAAACAGAAAGCCTGGATCAAACGTTTCTTTTATAACGAAGTCATGCCCATCATCAGCCCTATTGGACTGGATCCGGCACACCCATTCCCGAGGCTGGCTAACAAGCTGCTCTGCTTCATAGTGGCGATGGAAGGCAAAGATGCCTTTGGCCGTGAAACCGGTATGGCCATTATCCCTGCTCCCAGATCCTTACCCAGAGTAGTTGAATTGCCTGATGAGGTCTGTGACAAGGGCGGTAAAAATTATGTTTTCCTGTCGTCTATCATCCACCTGCATATGCAGGATCTGTTCCCGGGTATGACGATTAAGGGCTGTTACCAGTTCAGACTGACCCGAAACAGCGACCTGGATCTTGAAGACGAAGTAGAAGATCTGGCCAAAGCTCTGCAGGGTGAACTACTGTCCCGCCGCTACGGTGAAGCAGTACGCCTGGAGGTGGTGGAGAATTGTCCCAAGCCTCTGGTGGATTTTCTTCTGAAAGAGTTTGGCCTGACAGACGATGAGCTCTACCGTGTCGATGGTCCGGTCAACCTGACCCGTATGATGTCTGTGTGCAATGAGGTGTCACCGGAATTAGAACATCTGACTTTCCCAAGCTTTACGCCAGGCTACCCAAAGGCATTGCAAACCCGGAGTACTCGTTCGTTGAATGTGCTGGATGCCATTCGCAAGTCCGATATGCTATTGCATCACCCTTTCGAGTCATTCACGCCCGTTGTGGACATGTTGCGTCAGGCCGCTACCGACCCGAATGTTCTGGCTATCCGCCAGACCCTTTACCGTACCGGCGCTCGCTCTGAAATGGTCGATGCTTTGGTAGAAGCGGCAAGAAAGGGTAAAGAAGTCACTGTTATTGTGGAGATTCGAGCCCGTTTTGACGAAGAAGAAAACATGGCACTGGCAAGAAGGCTTCAGGAAGCTGGAGCCGTTGTCGTGTATGGAGTGGTTGCTTATAAAACCCACGCCAAACTGATTCTTATTGTTCGCCGGGAAGGTAAAAAGATTCAACGATACGCACATCTTGGTACTGGTAACTACCACGCTGGTAACGCCAGACTCTATACCGACTACAGCTTACTGACCTGTGACAAGGACATTACCAACGATGTTCGCAAAATCTTCCAGCAGCTGACCGGTATGGGTAAGGCTGTCAGGGTGCGCAAGCTTTTCCATGCCCCCTTCACACTGAAGAAAAGCCTTATTGAACTGATCAATCAGGAAGCGGTCAACGCCAAAGAAGGTAAGCCGGCCCGTGTGATTATCAAAGTGAACTCACTGACTGAAAGCCACCTGATCAAGGCGCTCTATCGAGCATCCCAGGCGGGGGTCGAAGTGCACCTGATCATCCGGGGTATCTGCTGTCTGCGTCCCGGAATTCCGAGCTTATCAGAAAACATTCAGGTCCGCTCTATTGTGGGTCGTTTTCTTGAGCACACTCGTGTTTTCTACTTTGAGAACGATGGTGACTTCAGAGTTTACTGCTCCAGTGCCGACGGCATGGTTCGTAACTTGGATATGCGGGTTGAAACCTGCTTCCCGATTGAAGAGCCAAAACATGCAGCGCGTGTGAAGAAAGAGCTTGAGCTGTATCTGTCCGACAATACCCGCAGCTGGCAGCTACAAAGCGATGGTCATTATCTTCAGAACAAGCCAAAAAGAGGCCAGCGTCGTAGAAATGCCCAGAGAAGGTTGCTGGAAACACTGGCTAACTACGCCCACTGATGAGTCGATATGGATTCAGGCCTGAGGCTACTTCTACCTGGTTCTGGAGTCTATACCTATTGGATTTCAAGTTGCTACTAGTACATCATTCCAAATTAATCGTCGGGTAAAGCTTCGTCAGCTTTATCCGGGCATCTTCTGTTGTAAATCTCCACTCCATCTGGCTCTCGATATTGTTGCGTCGTGACGCCCAGGCCAAGACCT